>NZ_JAMXSA010000003.1:0-106433 GCF_024124465.1 Microbacterium sp. CnD16-F | reverse complement strand
GCGCCTCGGCGCGCGAGGCGGGGGCCTCGGCGGCGGGCGCGTCCGAGATGGCGTCGCGGACGATGGCGACGACCTCGTCGGCCGTCGATGCGGCGCGCAGGCCCGCCGTGAAGTCGTCGCGCATGAGGCTGCGGGCGAGCTTGGAGAGCACGGCGAGGTGCTCCTCGGCGGCGGTGTCGGGAGCGGCGATGAGGAAGACGAGGTCGGCGCCGCCGTCCTCGGCACCGAAGTCGACGCCGGGGTTCAGCCGCGCGAAGGCCAGCGAGGCCTGCGTGACGGCGGCGCTCTTCGCGTGCGGGATGGCGATGCCGCCGGGCAGGCCGGTCTCGTCCTTCTCCTCGCGCGCCCAGGCGTCGTCGGCCAGGCGGGCGCCGTCGGTGGCCCTCCCCTGCGCCGCGACGCGCCGGGCGAGGGCGTCGATGACGGCGCGCTTGTCGGCGCCGAGCGGCTCGTCGATACTGACGAGTTCCGCGGTGATGATCTCAGTCACGGTGACCTCCAGTGGTCGGGTTGTCCTGCGAGAGGAGTCGCACCGGCACCGCGCCGGTCGACAGGTCGTGGGGGGTGGGAGGTTGGGTGCCCGGAAGCGACGCAGCCGCGGATCCGTAGCGGATGCCGGAGCGCAGGCGCTCCTCCGGTGCGGCACCGGTCGTCTCGGCGAGCAGGTAGCCGGCGAGCGAGCTGTCGCCGGCCCCCACCGTGCTGCGTACGCGCGTCGGGGGCGGTGTGCCGTGCCACGCGCCGTCGGCGGTGACGAGGACGGCTCCGTCGCCCCCGAGCGTCACGAGGGCGGCGGCGACGGATGCCGGGACCAGCCCGCGCGCGATCCGCGCGACGGCGTCGGGGAGCTCGAGCTCCGCGTCGAGGCCGCGACCGGTGAGTTCGGCGAGTTCCTCGTCGTTGGGCTTGATCAGGTCGGGGCGCCCGGCGGCGACGACGGCGGCCAGGGCGGGCCCCGAGGTGTCGACCGCGATGCGCGGAGCGGAGGGTCCCCAGGCCGCACGGACCGCCTCGATCACGCTCACGTAGTAGTCCACGAGCAGGCCCGGCGCGAGCGATCCGGCGAGCACCAGCCACGACGCGGCCTCCGACGCGGCGACGACCGCGGCGGTCAGGGCCGCGGCATCCTCTTCCGTGAACGCGGCCCCCGGCAGGTTCAGCTTCGTCGTGGTCCCGGCGTGGTCGGCGATCGTGATGTTCGCGCGGGTGGCGCCGTCGTGGGCGACGGTCCGCGTCGGGATGCCGGTCGCCGCCAGGGCGCCCGCGAACGGATCGCGGGGATCGAGCGGCAGGACGGCGAGAGTGGGACGGGATGCCGCGGCGACCACCCGCGCGACGTTGATCCCCTTGCCGCCCGCATCCTCGCGAACGCCGAGCGCGCTCTGCACCTCGCCCACCTGCAGGGGCGCGGCGAGGGAGATCGTGCGATCGAGGGACGGGTTGGTGGTGAAGGTGACGATCATCCGACCTGCACCTCCACGTCGGCGTCGCGGAGTGCGGCGGCGAGGGCTCCCGCCGGCGCCGTGTCGGTCAGGAGGACGTCGACGTCCGTCAGCGACGCGAACGAGACGAGGAGCTCCGCGTCGAACTTGTCGCCGTCGGCGACGACCACGATGCGGCGGGCCGACGCGACGATGGCGCGCTTGACGGCCGCCTCGTCGGGATCCGGCGTGCTGAGGCCGAATGCCGCGGAGACGCCGTTCGTGCCGATGAAGGCGATGTCGGGCCGGAGTCGGCCGATCGCCTCCACCGTCTGCGCTCCGACGGCGGCTGCGGTGAGCCCGCGCACCCGCCCGCCGATGGCCGTCAGTCCCACGGCGGGGGCGCCGGCGAGGATGTGGGCGACCGACATGGAGTGCGTGACGACCTCGAGGTCGCCGGCGGGGTGCGGTCCGGTCGCGAGAAGCTGGGCGATGGCCCCGGTCGTCGTGCCGGCGTCGAGGTAGAGGGCGCCGTCGAGCTCGGCGCCGAGCAGGTCGACGGCGGCACGGGCAATGGTCTGCTTCGCGCCGCTGCGCTGTCCCGCCCGCTCGGCGACCGAGACCTCGGCGGTGCTCGCGCGAGCCCGGTGGACGGCGCCGCCGTGGACGCGGCGGACGAGGCCGACACGCTCGAGGGCGGCGAGATCGCGACGGACCGTCTCGGTGGTGACCCCGAAGCGATCGGCGAGGTCGAGAACGGCGACGCGCCCGTCCGTGGCGATCAGCTGCTCGATCTGCTGCTGGCGCTCCGTTGCGTACATGTGGTCCTCCTCGAACAAGACCACACGTTACAACACAAAACCACACGAAACAAGAACCACTCACGCGACGACGCCCCCGGCCGAGGACCGGAGGCGTCGTCAGGGGGAGGCGAGTCAGGCCTCGCTCATCGCGAGGACCTCGCGCTGACCGCGAGCCGCGAGAGCAGCGGCACGGGCGGCGATGCGCCGCTCCTGCTCGGCCTGCGCGGCGTCGATGGCCTCCTGGTCGAGCGGAACGCTCTCGACCTTGTTCACGCCGTTGTACTTCTCCATGTAGGCGTCGAGCTCGGGGCCGGACTCCCACGACGTGATGAGGCAGTACCGCGGGGCGTCGCCGGGGTGGTAGGCGGCGTGCCACAGACGCTGCGTGTCGATGACGAGCTGCGCGCCGGCGGGCAGGGCGATGCGGGTTTCGCCGCCCGGGTCGGTGCGGTTGTCACGCAGGACGAAGAAGCTGTCCTTGTCGTCGGTGAGGTTGAAGAAGCTGCGGACGACCCAGCCGGTGCCGTCGGGGTTCAGCCGGTTGTTGTCGTCCTGGTGCAGGTTGTAGAGCGCGTCGGCGTAGGTGTTCGGCTGCAGCTCGATGATGCGGCAGCGTCCGACGTTCGAGCCCGGCTCGAGCGCGCGCTCGGTGAGCGTGGGCGCCTTCTCGGTCTGCGAGGGGATCCACACACCGTCCTTGTCGGTGCGCGGCGGCTGGTGGTTCCAGAAGCCGTTGCACTCGATCTCACCCTTGGCCGAGGCGAGCGGCGCGAAGCGGGTGTCCCCCGACGACTTCCAGTCGACGTACTCGACGTCGAGCCATTCCTTCGGATCGATGTGCTTGCCGTACATGTCGAGGACGGCGTAGCCGGTCTCCTCGAGCAGAGCACTCTTGATGTAACCCATGCGGATCAACCTTTCTGTCGGACGAGCGAAGTTTTTACAGGCCCGACTTAGGCCAGCCTACCTAGGCGTTCTGGGAGCGTCAGTAGACTCGACCGGGAAATTCGAGGAGCGATTCGAGGAACATGAGCAGCGCCACGAACGTCGATGCGACCGCCGTCAACACGATCGATTGGCTCTCCGCCTCGGACACCACGATCGTCGTGCCGGTCTATCAGCGGCAGTACCGCTGGGACATCGGCGGGTGCGAGCAGCTTCTCGGCGACATCCGCGCCGCAGCCGCAGGTGAAGACGGTCACACGCACTTCATCGGCTCCATCCTCTCGACCGCCAGCACGTCGGCGGAGGACGACGCCCACCTCGTCCTCATCGACGGGCAGCAGCGCGTCACGACGCTGATGCTGCTGGTCGCGGCGCTCCACCACACCCTCCGCGACGACGATCCGGCCCTCGCCGCCGAACTCGAGGCGGTGCTGGTGCGTCACGGCGAGCCGGCGCGGACGAAGCTGCGTCCCCACCGCGCCTGGGCGGACGTCTTCGAGAGCGTCGTGCTCGACCGCCGCTCCCCCGCCGACACCGACCGCGTGTCGCGCTTCGACGACAACTACGCGTTCTTCCGGAGCCAGATCCGGCCGGACGAGGCCGCCGACATCTGGCGTGGCCTGCGCAAGCTGGAGCACGTGTCGATCACCCTCGGCGGGCAGGCGAACGCGCAGCAGATCTTCGAGAGCCTCAACTCGACGGGCGAACCGCTGCGCGACCACGAGCTGATCCACAACTACGTGCTGATGGGCCTCACGCACGCCGAGCAGAGCGAGATCGAGAACGAGTACTGGCTCGCGATCGAGGCGAACACGGGCGAGCAGATCGGCGCCTTCTGGCGGGACTACCTCGTCATGCTGACAGGGCGCGAGGTGCTCGTCGAGGGCGAGCGCGGTGTCTACGACGCGTTCCGCCACGAGTTCCCGCGCTTGGATCGGACGACGCTGCGTGCCCGCGCGCAAGAGTGGCGTGAGCTGTCGGAGATCTACCGGCTCCTGCTCGAACCGGGCTCGGCGACGGATGCGGGCATCGCACGCCATTTCGCCGCGATCAACACGCTGGGCCGCGGCATGTATCCCCTCGCGATGCGGCTGTACCGGGACCACCTGCACGGTGAGCTCTCGGCATCCGATCTGTCGCTCGCCCTGACGCATGTGGAGTCCCTGCTGCTGCGCCGGACCGTCGTCGGCCTGTCCGTCGACCGGCTCGTCGCGCGCTTCTGCCGCGCGGCGGATGAGGGGATGGAGGCGCTCGTGCTCGCCATCGCCCGCATCACGCCGTCGGACGAGCGAACCCGAGTGGGTCTGCGCTACGGCGAACTTCCCCACGCGGGTTTCGTCCTCGCGCGCCTGACGGAGGTCGACGACGACGCGGACGTCGTCCTCGAGCACGTCCTCCCCGCGGCGCCCTCCGACGAGTGGACCGGCGACGGTGCCCGGCGCTGGGCCGACCTCAGCGACGACGAGCAGAACGCGCACCGCGCCCTCGTGAACACGCTCGGCAACCTGACGCTCCTCGAGGAGGACGCCGCCGATCGGGTGTTCGACGCCTCCTTCCCCGCGAAGCGGAGTGCCTACGCGTCGAGCGGCCTCGAGTTCACGCGTCGGATCGCGGATGCCGAGACCTGGACGACGGCTCGGATCGCCGAACGCACCGAGCAGCTGACCGCGCGCTTCATGGACGCGTGGCGCCGCCCCGCCGTGGTGGGGATCGACGACGACAACCTCACGCCGATCCTCGACGCCAAGAAGCGGCGCGGCTGGCCCCGCGGCTGGCAGCGCGAGTTCGACTACGTCGAGTACCGCGGCGAGCACTGGGACGTGCGGGACGTCCGCTACCTGTTCAATCGCGTGTTCGCGAGGCTCTGGGCCGACTCGCGGCAGAGTGTCGTCGAGTACAGCGCCCGCCAGGGCGGACCCGTCTACCCGGCGATGGCGTGGAACGGCCAGTGGGACACCCTCGACGAGGGGCGGTACCTCTACCTCGGTTGGGATTCGAAGTACATGCTGACCGCCGTGCAGGGCGTGCTCGAAGAGGCCGGGTGGGCCTCGGAGGTCTTCGTCAAGTACTCCTACATCGGCGACGCGATGCGCTGAGCAGGGTCAGTCCCCGTCGGCGCCGTCCGGCTCGGGTGCGGGATCGACGGGGATCTCGATCCACGTCGCCGTGGCGGGCGACACGGAGAGCAGGTCCGGAGACCAGTCCGAGACCGCGGGCCCGTCTCCCAGCCGCTCCACGGGGTTTCGTGGCTCCATCGGTTCGGCGGGGAGCCCTGCCCATTCCGACGGTTCTTCGGGTCGCTGCGTGAAGAGTCCCATGCGACCATTGTGCGCCTGTTGCGCTGATCCGCGCACTGGTTCCAGCAAAGCAAAACCCCCGCCGGAGCGGGGGTTTTCTACTTGCTGGGGTACCTGGACTCGAACCAAGAACAACTGAACCAGAATCAGCCGTGTTGCCAATTACACCATACCCCACCGGGTTTCAACCGGAGTCGTACCGAGGATCAAGCTTAGCCCACGGTACGGCCCCGGCCAAACCGGACGCGCATCCCGAGCGCGTCGCGTCTCAGCTGCGCTCGGCCCGCAGGCGCTCGAGGCGGTCGAGCGTGACGGCCTTGCCCAGCAGCTCCATCGACTCGAACAGCGGCGGCGAGACGCGCCGGCCGCTCAGTGCGACGCGCGCGGGTCCGTAGGCGACGCGGGGCTTCAGGCCCAACCCATCGATGAGGGATGCCGCCAGTGCCGCCTGGATCGCCTCGGCTGTGAAGGCATCCTCCGGCACCGCCTGCAGCGCGTCGATGGAGGCGGCGAGCACCTCGGCGGTGTTCGCGGGCAGTCCCTTCACCGCGTCCTCGTCGTACGCCTCCACGTCGCGGAAGAGGAATCCGAGCAGCCCCGGAGCGTCGCCGAGCATCTGCATCCGCTCCTGGACGAGCGGGGCAGCCTTCGCGAGCAGCTCGCGCTGCGCGTCGGTGGGAGGCGTGCTGACGACGCCGGCGCCGACCAGGTACGGGACCAGGCGCGACGCGAAGTCGGCGGGCTCCAGCATCCGGATGTGGTCACCGTTGATCGACTCGGCCTTCTTCTGGTCGAAGCGGGCGGGGTTGGGGTTCACGTTCACGATGTCGAACGCCTCGATGAGCTCCTGGCGCGAGAAGACGTCGCGGTCCGGCGCGATCGACCAGCCGAGGAGGGCGAGGTAGTTCAGGAGCCCCTCGTGGATGAAGCCCTTCTCGCGCTGCAGGAAAAGGTCGGCCTTCGGGTCGCGCTTGGAGAGCTTCTTCGTGCCCTCCTCGCCCAGCACGAGCGGCATGTGCGCGAAGCGGGGCACGAAGGTCGTCACCCCCGCGTCGATGAGCGCACTGTAGAGGGCGAGCTGACGGGCGGTGGAGGGCATGAGGTCCTCGCCGCGGAGCACATGGGTGATCCCCATCAGGGCGTCGTCGACGGGGTTGGTGAACGTGTAGAGCGGCACGCCGCCGGCGCGCACGACGACGAAGTCGGGGAACGATCCGGCCGGGAAGGTGACCTCGCCGCGGATGAGGTCTACGTAAGTGACGTCCTCGTCCGGCACGCGCAGTCGCCAGGCGGGCTCGCGCCCCTCCGCGCGGAACGCGGCCTTCTGCTCGTCCGTCAGCGTGCGGTCGAAGTTGTCGTAGCCGAGCTGCTTCGCGCGGCCGTTGGCTTCGTTGCGGGCGTCGATCTCCTCGGCCGTCGAGTACGACTCGTACACGGCGCCGGTCGCGATCAGCTTGTCGAGCACCTCGCGGTAGATGTCGTGGCGCTGCGACTGCCGGTACGGCTCGTGCGGGCCGCCCTTCTCGACGCCCTCGTCCCAGTCGATCTCGAGCCAGGTCAAGGCGTCGACGAGCTGACGATAGCTCTCCTCGCTGTCGCGAGCGGCATCCGTGTCCTCGACGCGGAAGATCATCTTGCCGCCGGTGTGCCGCGCGTACGCCCAGTTGAACAGGGCGGTGCGGACCATCCCGACGTGCGGGAGCCCCGTCGGCGAGGGGCAGAACCGGACGCGGACGTCGGAGCCGGAGGCGGTCGTGGTGAGGGGGTGCGGTGCAGTGGACATCGCCGTCAAGTCTACGACCGGCGCCGCTCCCGCCCCGCGCCCTCAGCGCCGCGCGTAGGGCGAGAGGACGGTGATCGCGACGACCACCGCGAGGGCGACGAGGGCGAGCCCGCCGTAGCCGATGAGGCTCAGGATGCCGCCCGCGAGCACCGATCCGATCGCCGCCGACAGCGTCATCGCCGTGTCGCTGCGCCCCTGCCTGCGGGGACGCAGTTCGGTCGGCGTCGCCTCGGTCAGCAGCGCCGCGCCGCCCACGGTCGCCGCGCTCCACCCGAGACCGAGCAACAGCAGAGCGATCAGGACCGCGGTGGACGAGTTCGGGGCGACCGCCGCCGTCACGAGGGACGCGGCGAGGATGCCCTGCCCCAGGAGGATCGTCTGCAGACGCCCCCACCGGTCGGCCAGGATGCCGAAGATCGGCGACAGCCCGTACATCCCGAACACATGGAGCGCGATCGTGACGCCGACGATCGTCGTCACGTTGCGGGGGTCGAGGTGGGAGAGGTGCACCGGGGTCATCGCCATGACGGAGGCCATCGTCACGTGCGAGCCCGCCACCGCGAACACGGCGTAGCGGGCGATGACGGGACGGTCCGGCTCGTCGATCTGCGGGTCCCGGGGATCGCGCGACCGCGCGACCTGCTGCGCGACCTTCAGCGGGTCGGGGCGCAGCGCCACCAGGTAGAGCGCCAGGGCGAGGGTCTGCGCGACGATCGAGAACGCGTACGAACCCGTGAGGGGCGGCATTCCGAGCCATCCGCCGACGGCCTCCCCCGGTGTGAGCATGAGCGGACCGACCACGCCCCCGACCGTGGTCGCCCACACGACCGTGCCGAGGTCGCGCCCCCGCCGCCCCTGCCCCGCGAGGTCGGTCGCCGCGAACCGGGACTGCAGATTGCCGGCGTTACCGGCGCCGATGAGGATCACGCCGACCAGGAGCAGGGGGAAGGCGCGGAGCGCCGCGGCCGTGATGACGACCGCGATCCCCACGAGGGCGAGCAGGTTGCCGAGGCTCAGCGCCCGGCGCCGCCCCTGCGCCGCCGCGAGCCGGGCGAGCGGGATCGCGCAGAGCGCGGCGCCGAGGGTGACGGATGCCGTCGCGAACCCCGACAGTGACTCCTGGCCCGACAGGTCGGCAGCCAGGAGCGCCCCCAGCGACACCGTCGCGCCGAACGCGACACCGCCGAGGACCTGCCCCGCCGCGAGGACGGTGACGGTGCGCCGCTGGATGCGCGCGACATCCGTCGTTGTGAGGGAGAGCAGTCCTTCGTCAGGCATTCCGCGCCGTGTTGCGCAGGATGCCGAGGCCCGAGATCTCCACTTCGAGGACGTCGCCGGCGTGGAACTCGCCGATCCCGGCCGGCGTACCGGTCAGGATGACGTCGCCGGGCAGCAGCGTGAACGCCGCCGAGGCGTAGGCGATGATCTCCGGTACCGAGTGGACCATGTCGGAGATCGGACCGTCCTGACGGACCTCGCCGTTCACGCGCGACACGATGCGCGCTCCCCCGTCGAGGTCGAACTCGGTCTCGATGATCGGTCCGAGCGGGCAGAACGTGTCGAATCCCTTGGCGCGGGACCACTGGCCGTCCGAGCGCTGCAGGTCGCGCGCCGTGATGTCGTTGCCGATCGTGTACCCGAACACGTAGTCGAGCGCCTTGTCGGCGGGGACGTTCTTCGCGACCCGCCCGATGACGACGGCGAGCTCGCCCTCGTAATCGGTGCGCTGCGACTGCGGCGGCCGCACGATCGCGTCGTCGGGGCCGATCACGGACGTGTTGGGCTTGAGGAACAGCAGCGGTTCGGTGGGCGCTTCCCCACCCATCTCGGCGGCGTGATCACGGTAGTTCTTGCCGACGCAGACGATCTTCGAGCGCGGAATCGAGGGCGCGAGGAGCGTGATCTCGGCGAGCGGGATCCGCTCACCCGTCGTCTCGAACCCGGTGAACATCGGGTCGCCGGCGAGCTCGACGACCTCCTTCTCGTCGATGATCCCGTAGCGGATGGCCTCGTTGCGGCTGTAACGGACGATGCGCACGGATCAGCCGTCCAGCCGGGTGAGCCAGCCGTGGACGTCCTCGACACGCCCGTACTGGATGTCGGTGAGGTGCTGGCGCAGCTCGAGGGCGAGCGTGCCCGTGGGCTGCGCGTCCTCGAAGCCGGAGGCCTTGAGCGCGCCGATGGGGGTCACCACGGCGGCAGTGCCGCACGCGAAGACCTCGACGATCTCTCCCGAGGCGACACCCTCACGCCACTCGGCGAGGGAGACGGCACGTCGCTCGACGCGGTGCCCGCGGTCCTCGGCGAGTCGGAGGATCGAGTCGCGCGTGATGCCGGCGAGGATCGACTCCGACTCGGGGGTCACGAGGGTGCCGTCCTTCATGACGAAGACGACGTTCATGCCGCCGAGCTCCTCGACGTTGCCGTCCTCGTCGAGGAAGACCACCTGGTCGCAGCCCTTCTCGTACGCCTCGGCCTGCGGCAGGAGGCTCGCGGCGTAGTTTCCGCCCGTCTTGGCCGCGCCGGTGCCGCCCTTGCCGGCGCGGGCATAGTCCTCGCTCAGCCAGATCTTCACGGGGGTCACGCCGCCCTTGAAGTAGGCACCCGCGGGGCTTGCGATCAGGTAGTAGGCGACCTTCTCGGCCGGGCGCACACCGAGGAACGCCTCCTTCGCGAACATGAACGGCCGCAGGTAGAGACTCTGGTCGGCGCCCGCGGGCACCCAGTCGCCGTCGACGGCGATGAGTTCGCGCAGCGACTGCAGGAAGTACTCGACGGGGAGCTCGGGGAGCGCCATGCGGCGCGCGGAGCGCTGCAGGCGCCGCGCGTTCTCCTCGGGCCGGAACGTGTGGATCGAGCCGTCCGCGTGACGGTACGCCTTGATGCCCTCGAAGATCTCCTGGCCGTAGTGCAGCACGGCGGCGGCGGGCGAGAGCGAGATCGGGCCGTACGGCGAGACGCGGGGACGGTGCCAGCCGCCCTTGGACGACCAGCAGATGTCGACCATGTGGTCGGTGAAGTTCGTGCCGAAGCCGGGGTTCGCGAGGATCTCCTCGCGGGCGGACGGCGAAGCGGCAGCCAGGTTCTTCGTCACCGAGAAGGTGAGGGGGGCTGCGGTCGAGTCGGTGAGGGTCATGTCAGTCCTGTTCCTCGCGCGGCGTCTGCGCGGCGCGCATCCACTCAGATTACGCCCGGAGGCGTGCGGTGATGGCGTCGCCGACCTGCGCGGTCGTGCGGGCGGTGCCGTCCCTGCTCTCGATGTCCTCGCGGGCCGCGCGGGTGACGCGCTCGGCCTCACCCTGCAGTCCGAGGTGGTCGAGCAGCAGGGCGACGGAGAGGATCGCAGCGGTGGGATCGGCGATCTGCTGTCCGGCGATGTCGGGCGCGGAACCGTGCACGGGCTCGAACATCGACGGGAACGCGCCGTCGGGGTTGATGTTCCCCGAAGCGGCGAGACCGATGCCTCCGGTGACGGCGCCGGCCAAGTCGGTCAGGATGTCGCCGAAGAGGTTGTCGGTGACGATCACGTCGAAGCGGCCCGGGTTCGTGACCAGGAAGATCGTCGCCGCGTCGACGTGCAGGTAGTCTACGGCCACGTCCGGGTGCTCCGCGGCCACCTCGTCGACGATCCGCTTCCACATGCCGCCGGCGTGGACGAGCACGTTGGTCTTGTGCACGAGGGTCAGCTTCCGACGGCGCTTCTGCGCCTGCGCGAAGGCGAACCGGACGACCCGCTCGACCCCGAACGCCGTGTTCACGGAGGTCTCGTTCGCGATCTCGTGCGGCGTGCCGGTGCGGATCGAGCCGCCGTTGCCCACGTAGGGGCCTTCGGTGCCCTCGCGCACCACGACGAAGTCGATCTCCCCCGGCTCCGCGAGCGGACCCGAGGCACCGGGGTACAGGACCGACGGGCGGAGGTTGACGTAGTGGTCCAGCGCGAAACGCAGCTTCAGCAGCAGGCCCCGCTCGATGTTCGCGTCCTTCAGACGGGGGTCCCCCGGCATCCCGCCCACGGCACCGAGGAGGATGGCGTCGTGCGCGGCGATCGCGGCGAGGTCCTCGTCGGTCAGGGTGTCACCCGTCTCGAGGTAGCGGGCGGCGCCCAGGGAGAACCGGGTCTTCTCGAACGTCACCTCGGCTCCCTCGGTCACGGCGTCGAGCACCTTCTCGGCCTCTGCGACGACCTCCGGACCGATGCCGTCTCCGGGGATGACGGCCAGCTTCACGACGCGCGACATCGCTCTCCTCGTTCTCGGGGGAACCCGCGCGGTCAGTCCTCGACGCGCGGGGTGCGGGTTCCCTTCAGCGTAGTGGCCGCGATGACGGCCGCGCAGACGACCAGGACGGCTCCGATGATCGAGGTGACGCCCACGCCCGCATCGAAGGCGGATGCCGCGGCCTCGACGACGCGGTCGCCCAGGGCGCCCGGGAGTCCGTCCGCGACGGCGACCGCCCCGCCGAGGGTCTCGCGCGCCGCCGCGGCCGCGCCCGCCGGCACACCGTCCGGGAGGACGAGTCCGGCACGGTAGAGGGCGGTGAGGATGCCGCCGAGCACCGCGGTCCCGAGCACGGCACCGAGCTCGTACGCAGTCTCGGACACGGCGCTCGCCGCTCCCGCCTTCGCGGGCGGCGCGGTGGCGAGGATGAGTTCGTTGGACACCGTCTCGGCCGCACCGATGCCGATGCCGAGCAGCGCGAAGGCGCCGATGAGGATGCCGAGGGCCGCGGCATCCGTCGACACCGCGATCACGACGTACGCCGCGACCGACAGGGCGAGGGCGACGGGGACGACCACCCGGGGCGACACCCGGCGGGAGACCGGCACGACGGCGAGACCCGACACGATCATGAGCGCGAGCCCGGGCACGAGGGCGAGGCCCGCCTGCAGCGGGCTCAACCCGACGATCAGCTGCAGATGCTGGGTCACGAAGTAGAGGAAGCCGACGAGGGCGACCACGCTCAGCAGGTTCACGAGGAGCGCGCCGGTGAACGCGCCGCGACGGAACAGGCGCATGTCGAGCATCGGGCTCTCGGAGCGCAGCTGACGGCGCACGAAAATCCACCCGAAGGCCAGCCCGACGAGCACGAGCACCAGCGGGAGCGGCCCCGGACCGTGGACGGCGACCTCCTTGATCGCGTAGACGACCGGCACCATCGTCGCCGTGCTGAGGACGATGCTGACGGGGTCGATGCGACCGGGGTGCGGGTCGCGACTCTCGGGCACGAGGAGGGGCGCGAGCACCAGCAGCGGGATGAGGACCGGCACGGCGAGCAGGAACACCGAACCCCACGCGAAGTGCTCGAGGAGCACACCGCCCACGATCGGCCCCAGCGCGGATCCGGCGGAGAACATCGACGCCCACACGGCGATCGCGAGGCGCCGCTGGTCGCGGTCGGTGAAGATGCTCCGCAGCAGCGACATCGTCGACGGCATGAGCATCGCGCCGAACAGGCCCATCGTCGCGCGCGCCGCGATGAGGAGCTCGGCCGAGGGGGCGAAAGCGGCCAGCGCCGAGACGGCGGCGAATCCGGTCGCACCGATCATCAGCATGCGCCGGCGGCCGAATCGGTCGCCCAGCGATCCCATCGTCACGAGGAGGCCGGCGAGCACGAGCGGGTAGACGTCGATGATCCACAGCTGCTGCGCGCTCGTCGGGGTCAGGTCGCGCGCGATCTCGGGCAGCGCGAAGCTCAGCACCGTGTTGTCGACCGACACCAGGAGCACGGGCAGCATGAGCACGGCCAGCGCCGCCCACCCGCGCCATCCCTGCCTCGTACCCGCCGCGTCGGCCGTTCGGATCTCTTCCGTCAACGTCATCATTAGTACACCGTCCAGCCGGTATAGTAACAGAATCAGGCGCTCACCCGCGAGAGGATCGGAGCATGGGCAGACCACCGAAAGCCAAGGAGAGCGTCCTCGACGCGTTCGAGGCGGCGCTCATCGACGGCGGCGCCCGGGGGGCGACGATGGAGGCCGTCGCCGCCGCCGCCGGGGTCTCCAAGGGCGGGCTGCTTTACCACTACGCGTCGAAGGACGCGCTGGAAGCCGCCCTCTTGGAGCGGATGCGACGCCTCGTCGAGATCGACGTGGAGGACATGCTCCGGGCTCCCGAAGGCGTCATCGCGGCCTTCGTGCGCACGTCGGTGCAGACCGGGTCGCCGCTGGATCGCGCGATCATCGCGGCCTCCCGCCTGGCGCAGACCGGCCACGCCGAGGCCTCCGACGCCCTCCGTCGGGTGCGGGAGCTCTGGGAGGAGGCCCTCCGCCCCCATACCCGCGACGAGACCGCGCTGCAGCTCGTGCTGCTCGTCAGCGACGGCCTGTACTTCAACAGCGCGCTCGCGACGGGCGCGCTCCCCGGACCTCTCCCGCGCGGCGCCGAGCTCGACGCGCTGATCGCCCTCGTCGAGCGCGCCGCGCGCTAGCGGCATCCGCTCCCCTGTCGCAAACGACCACCGCGCACGGCGCGTCGTGACAGGGGAAGAGCGGATGCCGGGGCGGGTCAGACCTCGTTGAGCTCGATCTGCCGGAACAGGTCGGCGGCGACGGCGTCGCGCAGCTCGTCGAGCATCGCCTCGGGGATCGGCGAGTCGACCGTCAGCACGGACAGCGCGCGGCCGCTCGCGTCCGGTCGCGCGACCTGCAGGCCGGCGATGTTGATGCCCGCCTCGCCCAGCTTCTGGCCGTAGATCGCGACGATGCCCGGGCGGTCGGCGTAGCGCATGACGACGTGGTACCGGCTGATCGGCACCTCGACCTCGTAGCCGTTGATGCCGACGACCTTGGGCACCATCCGCGTGCCGGCGAGGGTGCCTTCGACCGTGAGGACGGTGCCGTCGGACAGCGTGCCGCGCAGGATCGTGATGTTGCGGTACAACGGGCTCTCGGATTCCACGATGAGGCGGGTCTCGATGCCGCGCTGCTCCGCGAAGAGCGGCGCGTTCACGTACGAGACGTTCTCGCTCACGATGTTGGTGAAGATACCCTTGAGCGCGGCCAGGCGGTAGACGCTCACGTCGTAGTCGGCCAGTTCGCCGCGCACCTCGATGTCGAGGCTCGTCAGTGCGCTCGGTGCGAGCCCGGTGAAGATCTGGCCGAGCTGCTCGACGAGCGCGATGCCGGGGCGCACGAAGGGGTCGATGACGCCACCGGCGACGTTGACGGCGTCGGGCACGAGGTCGCCCTCGAGCGCGAGCTTGACGGACTTGGCGACCGAGACGCCGGCCTTCTCCTGAGCCTCCTCCGTCGAGGCCCCGAGGTGCGGGGTCACGACGACGTTCGGGAGCGACAGCAGCGGGAAGGCCGTGCCGTCCTGGGCGGGCGGCTCGCTCGTGAAGACGTCGAGTCCGGCGCCCGCGATCTGGCCCGTCGTCAGCGCGGTGTGCAGGGCCTCCTCGTCGATGAGGCCGCCGCGGGCGACGTTCACGACATAGGCCGAGTCCTTCATGATCTCGAACTGCGCGGCCCCGATCATGCCCGTCGTCTCGGGGGTCTTGGGCATGTGGATCGTGACGAAGTCGCTCGTCCGCAGCAGCTCGTCGAGGCTGACGAGCTGCACACCCAGCTGCTGGGCACGCGTCGGCGTGACGTAGGGGTCGTAAGCGACCACGGAGACCCCGAAGGCCTGCACGCGGGCCGCGATGAGGGCGCCGATCCGCCCGAGGCCGATGATGCCGACCGTCTTCTCGTACAGCTCGGTGCCCGTGAAGGACGAGCGCTTCCAGGCGCCGGCGGCGAGCGAGGCGTGCGCAGCCGGGATGTGACGGGCAAGGCTCAGGATGTGGCCGACGGTGAGCTCGGCGGCGGAGATGATGTTCGACGTCGGGGCGTTGACGACCATCACGCCGGCGCTGGTGGCCGCCTTGATGTCGACGTTGTCGAGACCGACGCCGGCGCGCGCGATGACCTTGAGCGACGGCGCGGCGGCGATCGCCTCGGCATCCATCTTCGTGGCCGAGCGGATGAGGACCGCGTCTGCGTCCGCGAGCGCCGGGAGGAGCGCCGCACGGTCGGCTCCGTCGACGGATCGGACCTCGAAGTCGGGGCCGAGGGCCTCGATCGTGGCGGGAGAGAGTTCTTCGGCGATGAGGACGACAGGCTTGGGCACGGCAGACCTTCGGGTACGCGGGGGTGGATCGCCACGGAGCCGGCCGAGAGGTGACCGACGACGGTACGCGGCACGCCCAGCCTAGCGAAGACCCACCACCGCCCCCGACCGTGTGACACCCGTCACGATCCGACGAGCGAGTTCCCGTTCGTGATCGCGTAGGTGAGGATGTTCAGCCAGAACACGGCGACGAGACCGAGCCCCACGAGGAGGACGACCGCGAGGTGGAGCACCGGGCGTCGCCGCGCGAGGACGACCCCGGCGACGAACACGATGATCGGGAAGACGACGGAGAACAGCAGGATCGCCCATCCGCCGCCGTTCAGGCCCTCGACGCCCGTGGCCTGCGCGAGCAGGAAGGCGAAGGCCGTCCAGACCGCGTACGCGTAGAACAGGCCGAAGACACCGGCGACGGCGGCGGGCAGCCAGGACGGACCGCGGCGCACCGCCTGGTTCGAGGTCGTCACGATCAGACTCCGATCACGAAGGGCCACGGCAGGAGCAGGAACACGCCGACGACCAGCCACGCGAACCTCACCCACCCGGCGGACGCGCGGGTGAGCAGCATGACGCCGCCGAACCAGAGGGCGGGGGCCGCGACCGCGACCCACAGCGCCGGCACGACGGCCGCCGGCTCCAGCCAGAACGACGTCGCCGCCGCCAGCCGCGAGCTCCCGAGCAGCCACCCCACGGTGTAGAGCAAGTAGATGCCGCCGAGGAGCCCCAGGGACACGAGGGCAACGTTGCCGAGGGGCGCCGGCTCCGCATCCTCGTCCGCCGTCGTCACCGCCTCCGGCGCGGGGGCGACGTCGTCGCCGGGAGTGGCCTCACTCCCCTTCCCGACGGCACGCCACCCGTCGGGGAGCGCAGCGCCGGTGCGCTCGGGACGCGCCGGACGCGTCGGCGAATCGTCGCCCTCCCAGCGGAAGGCGTCCTCGTCGTCGTGAGGGTCGGAAGCCACGCTCCGAGTCTACCGACGCCGAAGGCCCGACCCCTTGTAAGGGTCGGGCCTCCGTGGCTCACGAAAAGCCGGTCCCGGCGGATGCGCCGAGGGCTGGATGCCGAAGGTCAGCGCGCGGCGGAGCCTTCGGTGTAGTCGGCGTCCTGCTGCTTCCACGCGAACAGGGCGCGCAGGTCCTTGCCGACCGCCTCGATCGGGTGGGCCGCGGCCTTGGTGCGGAGCTCCTGGAACTCGACGGCGCCGTTGTCCTGGTCGTCGATGAAACGCTTCGCGAACCCGCCGGACTGGATGTCGGCGAGGACGGCGGCCATGTTCTCCTTGACACGCGGGTCGATGACGCGCGGGCCCGACACGTAGTCGCCGTACTCGGCCGTGTCGGAGACCGACCAGCGCTGCTTGGCGATGCCGCCCTCCCACATGAGGTCGACGATGAGCTTCAGCTCGTGGAGCACCTCGAAGTAGGCGATCTCGGGCTGGTATCCCGCCTCGGACAGCGTCTCGAAGCCGTACTGGACGAGCTGCGACACACCACCGCAGAGGACGGCCTGCTCACCGAACAGGTCGGTTTCGGTCTCCTCGGTGAAGGTGGTCTTGATGACCCCGGCGCGGGTGCCGCCGATCGCCTTCGCGTACGAGAGGGCGACGTCCCAGGCCTGGCCGGAGGCGTCCTTCTCGACGGCGATGATGTCGGGGATGCCGCGTCCCGCGACGAACTCCCGGCGCACCGTGTGGCCGGGGGCCTTCGGGGCGACGAGGATGACGTCGACGTCGTCGGGGACCTCGATGTAGCCGAAGCGGACGTTGAAGCCGTGGGCGAAGGCGAGGGTCTTGCCGGCGGCGAGGTGCGGCTTGATCTCGTCATTGAAGATCCCGCGCTGGTGCTGGTCGGGCGCGAGGATCATGATGAGGTCGGCCCACTCGGCGGCATCCGCCACGGACTTGACCTCGAAGCCGTCCTCCGACGCCTTCGGCGCGGACTTCGAGCCCTCCTTGAGGGCGATGACGACCTCGACGCCGGAGTCGCGGAGGTTCTGGGCGTGGGCGTGGCCCTGCGAGCCGTACCCGACGATGGCGACCTTCTTGCCCTGGATGAGCGAGATGTCGGCGTCGGCGTCGTAGAGGATCTCAGCCATGTTCGTGTGTGTCTCCTTGTAGATGTCGGTAGAGAAGTTGTGGGGTCAGCCGCGCAGGACGCGCTCGGTGATGCTCTTGCCACCGCGGCCGATGGCGACCATGCCGGACTGGGCGAGCTCCTTGATGCCGAAGGGCTCGAGGGCCTTGAGGAAGGCGTCGACCTTGCCGCGGTCGCCCGTCACCTCGACGACGAGCGCGTCGGTGGCGTAGTCGACGACCGAGGCGCGGAACAGGTTGACGACCTCGATCACGTTCGAGCGCGTCTGGTTGTCGGCGCGGACCTTCACGAGCATGTGCTCGCGCTGGACGGAGGTCGCGTAGTCGAGCTCGACGATCTTGATGACGTTGACGAGCTTGTTCAGCTGCTTCGTCACCTGCTCGAGCGGCAGCTCCTCGACGTCGACGACGACCGTGATGCGCGAGAGTCCGGGCACCTCGGTCACCCCCACGGCGAGGGAGTCGATGTTGAAGCCGCGGCGCGCGAAGAGGCCGGCGACGCGGGTGAGGAGACCGGGCTTGTCCTCGACGAGGAGGCTCAGGACGTGCTTGCTCATCGTCACTCCCCCTGCTCGAAGGCCGGCGCGTGCTCGCGTGCGTACTGGATGTAGCTGTTGCTGACACCCTGGGGCACCATCGGCCACACCATCGCGTCGGCGCTCACGACGAAGTCGATCACGACCGGGCGGTCGTTGGTCTCGAGGGCGGTGCGGATCGCGGCATCCACGTCCTCCTCCTTCTCGACGCGGATCGCGAGGCAGCCGTACGCCTCGGCGAGCTTGACGAAGTCCGGGATGCGGATGGTGTCGTGACCCGTGTTGAGGTCGGTGTTCGAGTGACGGCCGTCGTAGAAGAGCGTCTGCCACTGCCGCACCATGCCGAGCGAGGAGTTGTTGATGATCGCGACCTTGATCGGGATGTCGTTGATCGCGCAGGTGGCGAGTTCCTGATTGGTCATCTGGAAGCAGCCATCGCCGTCGATCGCCCACACCGTGCGGTCGGGCTGGGCGACCTTCGCGCCCATGGCCGCGGGCACGGCGTAGCCCATCGTGCCGGCGCCGCCGGAGTTGAGCCACGCGTTCGGGCGCTCGTAACCGATGTACTGCGCGGCCCACATCTGGTGCTGGCCGACGCCGGCGGCGAACACGCCTTCGGGGCCGGTGAGCTCGCCGATGCGCTGGATGACGTGCTGCGGCGAGAGGAGGCCGTCGCTCGTCGGTGCGGCGCCCAGCGGGAACTCCGTGCGGAGGCCGTCGAGGTAGGACCACCACTCCGAGATGTCGGGCTTCGCGACACCGGCGAAGGCCGCGTCGAGATCGACGAGCACGTCCTTCAGGTCGCCCACGATGGGGACGTCGGCGGAGCGGATCTTGGAGATCTCGGCGGGGTCGATGTCGACGTGCACGACCTTCGCGTGCGGGGCGAACAGGGCCGCCTTGCCGGTCACGCGGTCGTCGAACCGGGCACCGAGGGCGACGATCAGGTCGGACTCCTGCAGCGCGAGCACAGCGGGCACCGTGCCGTGCATGCCGGGCATGCCCAACTGCTGCGGGTGCGAGTCGGGGAACGCGCCGCGCGCCATGAGCGTCGTGACCACGGGGGCGCCGGTCGCCTCGGCGAAGCGACGGAGCTCACCGGCGGCTCCCGCGCGGACCACACCGCCGCCCACGTAGAGGACGGGCTTCTTGGCCTCGGAGATCAGCTGCGCCGCGGCCTGGATCTGCTTGCCGTGCGCCTTGGTGACGGGCCGGTAGCCGGGCAGGTCGATCTTCGGCGGCCACACGAACGGCGCCTTGGCCTGCTGCGCATCCTTCGTGATGTCCACGAGCACGGGTCCGGGGCGGCCCGTCGAGGCGATCTCGAAGGCCGCGGCGATGGCGCCCGGGATCTCGGCGGGGTCCTTCACGAGGAACGAGTGCTTGGTGATCGGCATCGTGATGCCCACGATGTCGGCCTCCTGGAAGGCATCCGTCCCCATCAGGGTCGAGTACACCTGGCCCGTGATGCAGACGATGGGCATCGAGTCCATGTAGGCGTCGGCGATCGCCGTCACGAGGTTGGTGGCGCCGGGGCCGGACGTCGCGATGGCGACGCCGACGCGACCGGATGCCGCGGCGTACCCCTCGGCGGCGTGACCGGCACCCTGCTCGTGGCGCACGAGGATGTGGCGCAGGTCGGTCGAGTCCATCAGCGGGTCGTAGACCTCGATGATGGCGCCGCCCGGGAGCCCGAAGACGTCGGTGACGCCCAGGAGCTCGAGCGAGCGGACGACGGCCTGCGCTCCGGTGAGCACGGGCGTGGACGGGCCTCCGGCCGGGGGCCGAGGCACAGCGGCGACGGTGTCAGAAGACATGAGTGATACCTCTGCGGTGATGGATGACGGAGTGTGTGGGGCCTAGCCCGTCGTCGCGCCCTCCGCGGCGGAGCGCACGAGCTTCGAGTACTTGGCCAGCACGCCACGGGTATAGCGCGGGGGAAGGGGCTCCCAGCCGTCGCGGCGGGAGTTCAGCTCAGCCTCATCGACGAGTAGGTCGAGAGAGCGAGCCGCGATATCGACCCGTATCAGATCACCATCGCGCACGAAGGCGATGGGACCAGCGTCCACCGCTTCGGGTGCTATGTGGCCGATGCACAGGCCGGTTGTGCCGCCTGAGAATCGTCCGTCCGTCAAGAGTAGTACATCTTTTCCGAGGCCTGCGCCCTTGATGGCGGCCGTCACGGCGAGCATCTCGCGCATGCCGGGGCCGCCCTTCGGGCCCTCGTAACGGATGACGACGACGTCGCCGGCGGCGATGCGACCCTCCTCGAGCGCGTCCATCGCGGCGCGCTCGCGCTCGAAGACGCGTGCGGGGCCTTCGAACACGGCGGCGTCGAAGCCGGCCGTCTTCACGACGGCACCCTCGGGCGCCATGGAGCCGTGCAGGATCGTGATGCCGCCGGTCGCGTGGATCGGGTCGTCGAAGGTGTGGATGACGGTGCCGTCGATCGGGTCCGGGTCGAGCTCGCGGAGGTTCTCGGCGAGCGTCTTGCCGGTCACGGTCAGCGCGTCGCCGTGGAGGAGCCCCTCGTCGAGCATGGCCTTCATGATGACGGGGATGCCGCCGTGCCGATCGACGTCGTTCATGACGTACTTCCCGAACGGCTTCATGTCGGCCACGTGCGGCACCTTGTCGCCGATGCGGTTGAAGTCGTGCAGCGTGAGGTCGACGTCGGCCTCGCGGGCGATGGCCAGCAGGTGCAGGACGACGTTCGTCGAGCCGCCGAGCGCCATCGCGAGGGCGATCGCGTTCTCGAAGGACTCCTTGGTCAGGATGTCGCGGGTCGTGATCCCCTGGCGCAGCAGGTTGACGACGGCCTCGCCGGAGCGGTGCGCGAAGTAGTCGCGGCGACGGTCCGCGGAGGGCGGAGCGGCCGAACCCGGCAGGCTGAGGCCCAGCGCCTCGGCGACGGAAGCCATCGTGTTGGCGGTGTACATGCCGCCGCAGGCGCCTTCGCCCGGGGCGATCGCGCACTCGATGCGCTTGAGGTCGGCCTCGCTCATCTTGCCGGCCAGGCACGCGCCGACCGCTTCGAAGGAGTCGATGATCGTGACGTCCTTCTCGGTGCCGTCGCTGAGCTTGACCCAGCCGGGGGCGATCGACCCCGCGTAGAGGAAGACGCTCGAGAGGTCGAGCCGGGCGGACGCCATGAGCATGCCGGGGATCGACTTGTCGCAGCCGGCGAGCAGGACCGACCCGTCGAGACGCTCGGCCATCATGACCGTCTCGACGGAGTCGGCGATGACCTCGCGGCTCACGAGGGAGAAGTGCATCCCTTCGTGGCCCATCGAGATGCCGTCCGAGACCGAGATCGTGCCGAACTGGAGCGGGTAGCCGCCGCCCGCGTGCACACCCTCCTTCGCGCCCTGCGCGAGCCGGTCGAGGCTCAGGTTGCAGGGCGTGATCTCGTTCCAGCTGGATGCGATGCCGATCTGGGGCTTGTCCCAGTCCTCGTCGCCCATGCCCACGGCGCGGAGCATGCCGCGCGAGGTGGTGGCTTCGATGCCGTCGGTCACCGCGCGGCTGCGGGGCTTGATGTCGATCGTCTCGTCGGGTGAAGGCATTCTCGAAGTCTATTGCCGAGCGGCGACCCGCTCGCGTGCGAGAGTCGACAGCAATCCGGCGAGTTCTTCGATGTCGCGCACACGGACGGATGCCGCGGTCTCCCCCGCGCCGACGCGGATCCCGAGGTCGTCCGGCTCGAGGGAGCGGAGGGCGTCTTCGTCGGTGACGTCGTCGCCGGCGAACACGACGGCTGTGGCCCCGACGACCTCGCGCAGGTGGGCGACGGCCGCATCCTTCCCCGCATCGGTGAAGGCGTACTCGACGATGTCGTGGCCCTGGCGCCGGCGCCAGTGCGGCGCGGCGTCCGCCATCATCGCGTCGACGCCCGAGCGCAGCGCAGCGGCCTCGTCGGCGTCGGCGACGGTGCGCAGGTGCACCCCAAACCCGAACGCCTTCGGCTCGATCCAGGCGCCGGAGACGCCGCTTGCGAGACGCTCCGCGTCAGCGCGCAGGCGATCGCGCAGCGCGATGTCCGCGGCGTCGACGTCGCCCTCGGACGGCGAACCGGGAATCCAGTACTCGGCCCCGTGCGAGCCGGCGAGCAGAATCGGCGAGTCGTCCTCGTGCTCGGCGATGACCCGCAGGTCGGCGAGGGTCCGGCCGGAGACGAACGCCACGAACGTATCGGGCGTCGTCAGGAGGGCGTCGACGGCCCCGCGCGCGGCAGGGGTCATCCGCGCCGTCATCGGTTCGTCGACCAGCGAGGACACGGTGCCGTCGAAGTCGAGGGCGACGAGCAGGCGCTCGGCCGCGGCGACCGCGGTGACACCGGTCACGCCCGCTCCTCGCGCGACTGGCCGAGGTCCGCCAGGAAGCGCTGCGACCACTTCGCGACGTCGTTCTCCCGCACCCGACGCCGCAGCGCCCGCATCCGCCGCTCGCGCTCGCGCTCGGGCATCTCGATCGCGTGCATGATCGCGTCCTTCAACCCTGCGATGTCATGAGGATTGACCTTGATGGCCTGCGTCAGCTCGTCGGCGGCCCCGGTGAACTCGCTCAGCACGAGGGCACCGCCGCCGTCGACGCGGCTGGCGACGTATTCCTTCGCGACGAGGTTCATGCCGTCGCGGAGGGCCGTCACGAGCATGACGTCCGCCGCGAGGAAGAGGGCGACCATCTCCTCGCGCGGATAGGAGTTGTGGAGGTACTGGATGGCGGTATAGCCGAGCTCGTCGGCGTCGCCGTTGATGCGACCGACGGTGAGCTCGATCTCGTCGCGCAGCTCCATGTAGGTCTGCACGCGTTCTCGGCTGGGGCTCGCGACCTGCACGAGGGTCACGTCGTGCACGGAGAGCCGGCCGTCGGCGAGCAGTTCGCCGTAGGCCTTCAGGCGGTGGCGGATGCCCTTCGTGTAATCGAGCCGATCGACCCCGAGGAGGATGGCCTTCGGATTGCCGAGGCTCGAGCGGATCTCGGCGGCGCGCGCCTGGATGTCCGGCCGATTCGCGAGCTCCTCGTACTCCGCGGCGTCGATCGAGATGGGATAGGCCCGCGCAACGGCCTTGCGCACTCCCCCGTCGGCGGTGGGCACCGAGATCGCGCCGGCCTTGGTGTCGAACCCCAGCTGCCGACGCACGGCACGGGCGAAGTTGCCGGCATCCGCCACCCGCTGGAACCCGATGACGTCGGCGCCGAGGAGACCCTCGAGGACCTGCCGGCGCCACGGCAGCTGGGCGTACAGGCCGTATGCGGGGAACGGAATGTGGTGGAAGTACCCGATGGTGAGATCGGGTCGGAGTTCGCGGAGCATCTTCGGGACGAGCTGCAACTGATAGTCGTGGACCCATACCGTCGCGCCGTCGGCGGCATGCGCGGAAGCGGCCTCCGCGAACCTGCGGTTCACCTTGACGTAGGCGTCCCACCACGCGCGGTGGTAGGTCGGGGCTGCGATCACGTCGTGGTACAGCGGCCAGATGGTGTCGTTCGAGAAGCCCTCGTAGTACAACTGCACATCGTCCGCGGTGAGGGTGACTGGCACGAGCTGGAGCCCGTCGAAGTCGAACGGATCGAGCTCCACGCCGGGCTGTCCCGGCCACCCGATCCAGGCACCGTTGTTGCGGCGCATCACCGGATCGACCGCGGTGACCAGTCCGCCCGGGGACCGCCGCCACGGCTCGTTCTCGTCATCCGTCCGATCGACCGGAAGGCGGTTGGACACGACGACGAAGTCTGAAGCCACGGTCACGGAGTTCCTCTCGACGGATGACTTCAGGCTAACAACCGCCGCGACGGGGACTCACCCCCACTACCGTGGGTGGTATGCGCAAATACCTCTTCGGCACCGGACTCCTGTCGGCCCTCACCGGAGGGGTCACCCTGGTGCGCTCCGCGCGCAGCGAGGAGAGCTTCACCTGGCGCACCGCGCTGGCCTGGCTGAGCTGGGCGATCACGATGGCCCTCGCGATCGGCTCGGTCGTCGACACGCGACGCGCTTCGCGCGGCAAGCTCATCCCGCTCGACTCGCCGCGCGCCGACGACAAGAAGAAGCTTCTGAAGAAGCGCGTGTCGCGTCGGCGCTGACGCCGAGGAGCCTCACGGCGCGAGCCTCTACCGAGTGAGGATCAGCGCCTCGCCCTGACCGCCGCCGCCGCACAGCGCCACACCGGCCGCCCCGCTCCCGCGGCGGGCCAGCTCGTGCACGGCGTGCACGACCAACCGCGCGCCGGACGCGCCGATCGGGTGTCCGATCGCGATCCCGCCGCCGTGGACGTTGACGACCGCATCATCGACGCCGAGCTCGCTTCGGGACTGGGCGACGACGGCGCCGAAGGCCTCGTTGATCTCGATGAGGTCGAGGTCGGCGGCGGCCATGCCCTGCCGCCCGAGCGCCTGCGCCAGTGCCCGCGCGGGTTGCGAGTGGAGCGAGTTGTCGGGGCCGGCGACCTGACCGGCCGAGCCGATCACCGCGAGGATAGTCCACCCCTCGGCATCCGCCCGGGAGCGGGTCGTCACCACGACCGCCGCGGCACCGTCGGAGATCGGAGACGCGTTGCCGGCCGTGATGTCGCCGTCGGGCGAGAACGCGGGGCGCAGGCGCGCGAGGGTCTCGACGGTCGTCTCGGGGCGGACACCCTCGTCCCGCGTGAGCCGGAGCGGATCGCCCTTGCGCTGCGGCACCTCGACCTCGACGATCTCCGCGTCGAAGACACCCGCCTCCGCCGCAGCGGCCGCCCGCTGATGCGACAGCGCGGCGACGTGGTCCTGGTCCGCGCGGGAGAGTCCGAGCCCGGGGTTGCGGCGCTCCGTCGACAACCCCATCGACACGCCGTCGTAGGCGTCGGTGAGCCCGTCGACGGCCATGTGGTCGAGGACCTCGACGGAGCCGTACGTCCAGCCGTCGCGAGACCCCATCAGCAGGTGAGGGGCGCGCGTCATCGATTCCATCCCGCCGGCGACGACCACCGCGGCATCGCCCACGGCGATCATCCGCTTCGCGTCGATGATCGCCGTCAGCCCCGACAGACACACCTTGTTGACCGACGTGGCGGGGACGTCCCAGCCGAGCCCGGCGCCGACCGCGGCCTGACGTGCGGGATTCTGCCCCGAACCGGCGGCGAGCACCTGCCCCAGGATGACCGCGTCGACGGATGCCGGGGCGACGCCGCCGCGCTCGAGGGCGCCGCGGATGGCGAGGGCGCCCAGTTGCGGTGCGGTGAACGGGGCGAGCTGCCCCTTCAACCGGCCCTGCGGGGTCCGCGCCGCCGCCACGATCACGATGTCTTCGGTCATGCTCCCACCTTCACATCCTGCGCGACCACGAGCTCGGGCTCGGTCGCATCCTTCACGCCCTGCACGGTGACCCCCGGTGCGGTCTCGACCAGCACCAGCCCCTCGGACGTCACGTCGATGACGGCGAGATCGGTGATGATCCGGTCGACGACACCGCGACCGGTGAGCGGCAGCGAGCAGTCCGTCACGATCTTCGGCGACCCGTCACGGGCCGTGTGCTCCATGAGCACGATCACCTTCGCGGCGCCGTGGACGAGGTCCATCGCACCGCCCGGGCCCTTCACCATCTTCCCCGGGATCATCCAGTTCGCGAGGTCGCCCCGGGCCGACACCTGCATCGCGCCGAGGATCGCGGCGTCGATCTTGCCGCCGCGGATCATCCCGAAGCTGAGCGCGGAGTCGAAGAACGCCGATCCGGGAAGGGTGGTCACCGTCTCCTTGCCCGCGTTGATGAGGTCGGGGTCCACCTGGTCCTCCGTCGGGTACGGGCCGACGCCGAGGATGCCGTTCTCCGACTGGAGCACGACGGTCACGCCGTCCGGGATGTGGTTCGGGACCAGCGTCGGAAGCCCGATCCCCAGATTCACGTAGGCGCCGTCCGGCAACTCGGCCGCCGCTCGCGCCGCCATCTGCGTCCGTGTCAACGCCATCTCACTCCCCCTCCGTCGCGACAGTGCGTCGCTCGATGCGCTTCTCGATCCCTGTGCCCACCTCGACGATGCGGTGCACATAGACGCCGGGCAGGTGCACCGCATCCGGGTCCAGCTCGCCGGGTTCGACGAGCTCCTCGACCTGCGCGATGCAGATGCGGCCGGCCATGGCGGCCAGCGGGTTGAAATTGCGGGCCGCCTTGTTGAAGACGAGGTTGCCGTGCCGGTCGCCGCGCAGCGCGTGGACGAGGGAGAAGTCCGTCGCGATGGCCTCCTCGAGGACGAACTCCCGGGCTTCACCGCGGACGTCGAAGCGACGGACGTCCTTCGGCGGGGATGCCACGGCCACGCCGCCGGCGCCGTCGTACCGACGCGGCAGACCACCCTCCGCGACCTGCGTGCCGACGCCCGTCTGCGTGTAGAAGGCGGCGATGCCGGCCCCGCCGGCGCGCAGCTTCTCGGCGAGGGTGCCCTGCGGCGTGAGCTCGAGCTCCAACTCGCCGGAGAGGAACTGGCGCTCGAACTCCTTATTCTCGCCCACGTACGACGAGGTCATCTTGCGGATGCGGCGCGCTCGCAGCAGAACACCGAGACCCCAGTCGTCCACTCCGCAGTTGTTGGAGACGACGGAGAGGTCCGTCGTCCCCTGTGCGAGCAGGGCGTCGATGAGGGCGATCGGGTTGCCGGAGAGGCCGAAGCCGCCGACGGCGATACTCGCGCCGTCGGGGATGTCGGCGACGGCGTCGGCCGCCGAGGGGACCGTCTTGTCGATCACGGTGCACTCCTTCGTGTCGTTGCTCCCAGCATCGACGTCGGAGGCCCCGGACCGCGAGCGGTCGGTTGCGATGTGGGACGCTCCGCGCCTAGGGTCCACGATGTGGAACACCCCTCGTCGACCGTCCCGGGAGCGCAGGCCATCGCGCGGGCGGCGCGCCTGCTCCGGCTCGTCAGCGCCGCCGGCGCGGAAGGCCGCGGTGTGCGCGAACTCGCCCACGAGGCATCCCTCTCCCGGTCGACGGCGCACCGCCTGTTGACCGCCCTGCGCGCCGAGGGCCTGGTCGATCAGGACGAGCGCACGGCACGATGGCTGGCCGGACCGGAACTCTTCCTCATGGGCGCGGCCGCCGCGCCCCGCTACGACATCACGCACGTCGCCGGCGACATCGTCCGATCGCTCGCGGTGAAGACCGAGGAGAGCGCGTTCCTGTCCGTCCGGCGCGGCGATGAGACCGTCTGCCTCATGCGCGAGGAGGGGTCGTTCCCGATCCGGTCGTTCGTGCTCAGCGAAGGAATCCGCTTCCCGTTGGGCGTCGCGTCCGCGGGGCTCGCGATCCTCTCGTTCCTGCCGCAGCCCGAGGTCGACGCCTACCTCGGCCGCCATACCGACCTCGCCGCGCGGTGGGGTGATGTCCACGATGCGGATCCCCTGCGCGCACGCATCGGGGAGACCCGGGACCGCGGTTACGCGGTGAATCCGGGGCTCATCATCCCGGGATCGTGGGGGCTCGGGGCAGCCGTGTTCGATCAGGAGGGGCGGCCCGCCTGGGCCCTCAGCCTCACCGGCGTCGAGTTCCGCTTCGGCCCGGACCGCCTCCCCGAGTTGGGGCGTCTGCTGCTCGCGCACGCGCACCAATTGACGACCCGCATCCAGTCCGTCCGCCGTCGATGACGACGGCGGCGGTCACAACCCCGCGGTCTCGAGCCAGCGCAGCCACACCTCGCTGACGGTCGGGTACGCGGGGACGGCGTGCCAGAGGCGGTGCAGCGGGACCTCGCCGACGATGGCGATCGTCGCGGCATGGAGCAGCTCGGCGACATCGGGTCCCACGAACGTCGCCCCGACCAGCACGCCGCGCTCCGCGTCGATGACGGCCCGTGAGCGCCCTTCGTACCGGTCGGAGTGGGTGCTCGCCCCCGCCACCCAGGACAGGTCGTAGTCGACGACCTTCACGTCGATGCCGGCGTCACGAGCGGATGCCTCGGTGTGTCCGACGGCGGCGACTTCGGGCTCGGTGAACACGACCTGGGGAACGGCGCTGTGGTCGGCGGTGGCCGCCAGCGCGCTCCAGGCCGACGTGTCCACGTCGTTCGACGCGGCGCGCCGCGCGATGACGTCGCCGGCGACACGGGCCTGGTATTTGCCCTGGTGGGTCAGCAGGGCCCGGTGATTGACATCGCCCACCGCGTACAGCCAGTCGTTCCCGGGGACGCGCATCGTGTCGTCTACCCGGATCCACGATCCCGCCTCGAGTCCGACGTGTTCGAGGCCGAGGTCTTCGGTGCGGGGCACACGACCCGTCGCCACCAGGATCTCCTCCGCTCGGACGACGGAGCCGTCATCCAGAGTGACACTCACCCCGTCGGAGGAACGGGCGACGTGCTCGACACCGCGCCCGGCGAGGACGGTCGCGCCCGCGCCCGTCAGGGCGGCGCCCACGGCCTCGCCCGCGAAGTCCTCGAGTCCGCCGAGGAGGGTGGACCGGGCGATCACGGTCACGTCCGAGCCGAGGGCCGTGAAAGCCGTCGCCATCTCGAGCCCGACGACGCCGCCGCCCAGGATGATCAGCGAGGACGGCACGGTGCGGACCCCCGTCGCCTCGCGACTGGTCCAGGGTGCGGCATCCTGCAATCCGGGGATGTCCGGGATCAGCGCTGCGGAGCCGGTGCAGACGGCGACCGCGTGCCGAGCCCGAAGCGTCGTCGTCTCGCCGTCGGCCGCGGTGACGGTCACCTCCCGCTCCCCGGCGAGGCGCCCGTGGCCGCGCACCAGGTCGATCCCCGCACCCTGCAGCCACTCGACCTGCGACGTGTCCTGATAGTCGTGCACGATGCGGTCCCGGCGCGCGAGCACGGCGGCGACATCGACCCCGCCGGTCACCGCCTCCGCGGCGCCCGCGACGTCGCGGGCCGCGCGAAGCGCGGCGGGCGCACGCAGCAAAGCCTTCGACGGCATGCACGCCCAGTAGGAGCACTCGCCTCCGACGAGTTCGCTCTCGACGATCGCAGCGGTGAGACCACCTCGTATCGCGCGGTCGGCGACGTTCTCACCGACGGGTCCTGCTCCGATGACGATGAGGTCGTATTCGCGTGTGCTCATGCCCTCACGCTAGTGACACCAGGCCCGCCCGGGACCGGAACGGGCGCTCCATCTGCCATACCCGCCATGTGACGTCAATGGTCGCGGAGGATTGCCGGGATGTCGGGGGCGTGTGGTTGGCTGAAACACCGGCCGAAAGGACCCCTCCATGGCGATCGAGTTCCGATCCGTCACCAAGCGCTTCGGCGATGGACCCGCCGCGGTCGACGATGTCACCCTCGAGATGCCGGCCCGCAAGACGACGGTCTTGGTGGGGTCGTCGGGGTGCGGCAAGACGACGCTCCTGCGCATGATCAACCGCCTCATCGAACCGACGTCGGGCGACATCACGATCGACGGCGAGTCGATCCACGCCAAGGACGCCGTCCAGCTGCGGCGGAGCATCGGGTACGTCCTCCAGAACGCCGGCCTGCTCCCCCACTACACGGTGGCGGACAACATCGCGACGGTGCCCGTGCTCACCGGACAGACGAAGGCGGCCGCACGGCGTCGCGCGCTCGAGCTGATGGAGGTCGTCGGCCTCGACGCCGCCTTCGCCGACCGGTATCCCGCGCAGCTCTCCGGCGGTCAGCAGCAGCGCGTCGGCGTCGCGCGCGCCCTCGCCGCGGACCCCAACATCCTCCTCATGGACGAGCCCTTCGGCGCCGTCGACCCCATCGTCCGCAAAGAACTGCAGGCCGAGGTCATCCGGCTGCAGCGAGAACTCGACAAGACCATCGTCTTCGTCACGCATGACATCGACGAGGCCTTCCTCCTGGGCGACCAGGTCGTGATCCTGCAGAAGGGCGCACACATCGCCCAGCGCGGCACGCCCTCGGAGATCATCGAATCCCCGGCCGACGACTTCGTCGCGACTTTCATCGGCACCGACCGCGGAGCGCGCGCGTTCCGCGCCAAGCAGACCCCTCGCGGTACCGTCCTCGTGGACGGCGCGGGACGCACGCAGGGAGTGCTCGTATCGGATACGGCCGAGGATCCGAGGTGACCTCCCCATGAACTGGGTCCTCGACAACCTGGACCTGATCGGTCGCCTGACCGTCGCCCACCTCCGACAGAGCACGATCGCGATCCTCGTCGGGTTCGCCGTCGCGGTGCCGATCGGTTGGGCGGCGTTCCGCTACACGCGGCTGCGCGGCACGGTGCTGGGTGCGGTCGGCATCCTCTACACGATCCCGTCGTTCGGCCTGTTCGCGCTCATCAGCGCGATCAGCGGCATCCCTCTGCTGTCCGAGACCAACCTCGTCGTCGCGCTGACCATCTACGCGGTCGCGATCATGACCCGGTCGGTCACGGATGGACTCGCGTCGGTCGAGTCCAGCGTCCGCAACGCCGCGATCGCAGTCGGCTTCGGTCCGTGGCGGCGCTTCTGGACGGTCGACTTCCCGCTGGCGGGCCCCGTCATGCTGGCGGGCCTGAGGGTGACGGCCGTCTCGACGATCTCGCTCGCCACCGTCGGCGCACTGATCGGCGTGCAGAACCTCGGGTACCTGTTCACGAACGGATCGCAGCGGAGGATCCTCCCCGAGGTCTTCGCGGGCGTGCTCGCCGTGGTGATCATCGCCCTCGTCATCGACGCGCTCCTCCTGCTGGCCGGACGCGCGCTGATGCCGTGGACCCGACGAACCTCGCCCCCGCGGTCGCGGGCACGGATGCGGGAGGTCGCCGCATGAACGTCTTCCTCGACGCCTTCGCCTGGATCTTCTCGCCGGATCGCACGACGGGATACCTCCCCCTCGGCGAGGCGATCCTCCAGCACCTCGGCTTCACCTTCGGCTCGGTCGCCCTCGCTGCGCTCGTCGCCGTACCCGCCGGATGGGCCATCGGGCACACCGGTCGCGGACGCGAGATCGCCGTCTTCCTCTCCGGCGCCGCCCGGTCGCTGCCCTCCCTCGGCCTCGTCGTCCTGCTCTACCTCCTGATCGGCGTGAACTTCAAGGAGCAGGCCGCCGTCGTCTCCTTCGTTCTCCTCGCCATCCCCTCGATCCTCGCGGGGGCCTACGCGGGGATCGAGGCGATCGAGCGCACGACGATCGAGGCGGGGCGCGCCGTCGGGATGACGCCGATGCAGGTCCTGTGGAAGATCGAGATCCCCCTCGGACTGCCGCTGCTGATCGGCGGCATCCGCTCCGCTGTGCTGCAGGTCGTCGCGACGGTCACCATCGCGGCCTACGTCGGCCTCGGCGGACTCGGCTTCGCCCTGATTCAGGGCATCCAGACCCGGAATCCGGCGCAGATCCTCGGGGCGTCGATCGTCGTCGTGGTCCTCGCCCTCGTGCTGGACGGCGTGTTCGCGCTGCTCCAGCGCATCCTCGTCCCCCGCGGCGTTGCCGTCCAGCGATCCGCGCCGCGCCGCCTGCGGCCTCGCCCGTCCCCCCAACCCGCCTGACTCACAGCAGCACGACCCCTATCCCACCCGGAGGCACCCATGTCCATCACCCGCACACGCATCCTGCCCGCCCTCGGCCTCGCCGCCGTCGCCGCCCTCGCACTCTCGGCCTGCGGGTCGAGCGAGTCCCTGCAAGGCGGCGGATCGGGCGGCAACGGCGGAGGCGAGGAGTCGTCGACGATCGTGATCGGTTCGCAGCAGTACTACTCGAACGAGATCATCGCCGAGATCTACGCCCAGGCTCTCGAAGCCGCCGACTTCACCGTCGAGCGCAACTTCTCCATCGGCCAGCGCGACGCCTACATGCCCTCGCTCGAGGACGGATCGATCAACCTCTTCCCGGAGTACACCGGCAACCTGCTGCAGTACTTCGACAAGGACGCCACGGCGACGACGCCCGACGATGTCTACGCCGCGCTGCAGGACGCCCTCCCGGACGGTCTGACCGCGCTCGACTACTCGCCGGCGACCGACCAGGACTCGTACAACGTGACCGCGGCCTTCGCCTCCGAGAACGACCTCACCGAGATCGGCGACCTCGCCGGCATCGACGGGCTGAAGCTCGGCGGCGCGCCTGAGCTGGAACAGCGTCCCTACGGCCCCACCGGGCTCAAGGACGTCTACGGCGTGGATGTCGCTTTCGAGGCGACCGCCGACACCACCGTCGACGAGCTCGTCGCCGGCAACATCCAGGTCGCCAACGTGTTCAGCGCCGACCCGCGCATCAAGACCGATGACCTCGTGACCCTCGAAGACCCGAAAGGCCTCTTCCTCGCGTCCAACGTCGTGCCGATCGCGAGCTCGGACATCTCGGACGAGATCGCCGACGTGATCAACGAGGTCAGCGCCGCAATGTCGCCCGAGGAGCTCGTCGCGATGAACGTCGAGTCCTCCGTCGACCAGCGGAACACCGAGGACATCGCGAAGGACTGGATCGCCGACAACCTGAGCTGATCCGTGCGCACCGAGGGCCCGCGGGCCGCCGCATCCGTCTCCGTCGTCATCCCTGTGAAGGACGACGCGGACGAGCTGCGACGCTGTCTGCGGGCCCTCGCTCTGCAGACGAAGCGGCCCGATCAGATCATCGTCGTGGACAACATGTCCTCCGATGAGTCCGCAGAGGTCGCCCGCTCGGCGGGCGCCGACGTGATCCACTGCGACCGGCCCGGCATACCGGCTGCGGCAGCCGCCGGCTACGACGCGGCGTCGGCCGACCTCATCCTCCGACTGGACGCGGACTGCGTTCCGGCGGGGTCGTGGGTCGCTGCCATGAGCAGCGCGGCCGACGCGCACCCCGAGGCCTCCGTGTTCGCCGGGGGCGCGCGGTTCGTGGACGGACCCCGCCCGCTGCGGACGCCGCTGGCGAGCGTCTACCTCGGCGCGTACGCGATCGTCCTGCTCCCCGTCCTCGGCCACGTCCCGCTGTTCGGCTCCAACCTCGGTCTGCGGCGCGACGCCTGGCGGCGCGTCAGCAGCAGCGTCCACCGGGACGATCCCGAGGTGCACGACGACCTCGACCTGTCGTTCCACCTCGGCGAGCACCACCGCATCCGCCTCGTCCCCGGCGCCGCGATGGGGATCTCGATGCGGCCCTTCACCTCCGCATCCGCGTTCCGTCGGCGGGTGCGCCGCGGCGTCCGCACCGTCGTGATCCACTGGCCCGCGAGCTTCCCGCCGGTCCGCTGGGCGCGTCTCGCGATGCGACGCGCGGGCTCCGCGGTCGCTCGGCGGGTGACCCGGTGAACCGCCTCCTCGGCGCCGTGGAGGCTCCGCTCCTCCACATGATGACGCTGAACGTGCGTCGTCCGATGCCCTCTCTGCTCTCTTCGCCGTCGGATCGCTGGGCACGCCGCCGCCCCGCCCTCGTGTCGATGCTCCGGCGGGAGAGCCCCAGCATCCTGTGCACCCAGGAGGTCCTCCCCGGTCCCGCGGCGGAGATCGCCGCCGCCCTCGGACCGTCGTTCGCGCGGATCGGCGTGGGGCGTCGACGAGGCGGGCGCGGGGAGGGCTGTCCCGTGTTCTTCGATCGAGACCGGCTCGAACCGCTCCACCACCGCCAACGCGCCCTGTCGGACACACCCGACGTCCTCGGCACCCGGTCCTGGGGCAACCTCGTGCCCCGCATCGTCACGGTCGGCGTCTTCCGCGACCGCACCACCGGTGCACGCTTCGCCGTCGTCAACACGCACCTCGACCCCTTCTCCGCGCGGTCCCGGATGCGCGGGGTGGAGGCCATCCGCACCGAGGTGCGCGGCACCGGGCTCCCGACCCTCGTCTTCGGCGACATGAACAGCGGCGCCGAGTCCGATGCACTCCGCGCCCTGCGCGCCGGCGATCTGCTGACGGACACGTGGACGGTCGCCGCGGAGAGGGTGACCCCCGCCTGGGGCACGTACGCGGGCTACCGCGCACCCGTCCGCGACGGCAAGCGGATCGACGTGATCCTCGCAACGTCGGACATCGAGGTCGAACGGGTCGGGATAGACGCGCGAACCGAGGACGGGATCGCGCCGAGCGACCACCTGGCCGTCCATGCCGCTCTCGAGGTGCCGCGATGAGGGAGGACTTCCTGCGCCCGCCGGCGTCGCCGGCGGAATGGGCGGCTGACGGCATCCGTCTCCTCGGCCTGATCAGCGTCCTGGCCGCCTTCGTCTGGTGGACTCCGACGGATGCCGGGATCCTCGCACTCGCACTGCCCGCCCTCCTCGTCCCGCGCCTGCTCGGTGTGCTTCCGTGGTTCGACGTCCTCTACGGAGTGACCGTCAGCGTCGCCGCGTGGAGCAACGTCCTCGACCTGTACCGGTCGATCGCGTGGTGGGATCTCGTCGTGCACTTCGTGGCGACGGGCATCATCGCGTCGATCGGGTACGTCGCCCTGCAGCGATCCGGCGTCCTCCCAGACCGGCCCCGGCGGCGCACCGCGATCGTCCTCCTGCCGACTGTCGGGCTCGCCATCAGTGCGATCTGGGAGATGGTCGAGTGGCTCGGGAAGACGTTCGTGGACTCCGAGATCTTCGTCACCTACCCGGACACCATCGGGGACATGGCCGTGGGAGGGGCGGGCGCCCTCCTGATGGGGCTCGTCCTCGCACGGATCCGCATCGACCGAGCCGCGAGTCACGCGGCGGACAGGAAGGACGCATCATGGCAGCGTTGAAGAAGGGCGACCGGGTCAGCTGGAACACCTCCCAGGGTCGCACCCACGGCACGATCGTCGAGCGGAAGACGAAGGACTTCACCTTCGACGGGCAGGACTTCACCGCGTCCAGCGACGAGCCCGCCTACATCGTGGAGTCCGAGAAGACCGGGGCGAAGGCCGCGCACAAGGGCTCCGCGCTGTCGAAGCTCTCCTCCTGAGGCGGAGCCGGCGGGGGGTCTCCCCATGGATCGGCCCTCGGGCGATTCCTATCCTCGGACCAGGAGGTGGCGCGATGGGCATGATGTCGCCGAAGTGCCTCGTGTGGGTCATGGAGAAGCTCGGCTTCGAGTGGCCGGACACCGACGAGGACGAGGTGCGCAGGGTTACCCCTCCTTCTACAACCAACCCGGTCAGGTCTCCACCCGCGTCCCCAGCGCGGAGATGCCCCCGATCCCGTGAGCCGAAGGAGAGTCGTGTCCACTGATCCGACGACGGAACTCATCCGTGCGATCGTCACGAACATGCAGGGCGCTCGCGACGACTGGAAGTCACTGGCAATGGTGATCAGCCTCGGCGGGGGGCGACTGAGCGAGACGTCGGGCTACGCCTACTCCCCGGACGGAACCGTCTCGGCGGTCGCCTCACGCCCCTCGCAGATCAAGCCCGCCGTCGACGCCTACCTCGCCGACCGCTACCCCGAGGGCGCCGAGCTGCCCGCGAAGTTCCTGCTGCAGTTCGACCGCGACGCCAAAGCGTACGAGATCACCTTCGAGGACGCCGACCCGATGCGATGGAAGGTGACCCCCGACAACGTCGAGGCGATACGGCAGGAGCTCAAGCCGAACCTCGGCTGACTCCCGGCCCGTCCGCGCACCGCGGCGCGGCGCGGCGCGGCATCCTCCCCTCTCGACCGCGGAGAATCGACCCATGCCCATCGTCGACAACGCCGTGTACGTAGACGGCCGCCGGATCCAGGACCCGGTGAACCTCAGCGAGACCTTCGAGCACATGCGCGACCACCACGGCATGGCGTGGATCGGCCTCTACCGCCCGACCGAGGAGGAAGTCGCCGCCGTCGCCACGGAGTTCTCCCTGCACCCGCTCGCCGTCGAGGACGCCCTCGCCGGGCATCAGCGCGCGAAGCTCGAGCGGTACGGCGACGTGCTGTTCACGGTGCTGCGACCGGCGCGGTACGACGACACGACGGATTCGGTGGACGTCGGGGAGCTGCACGTCTTCGTCGGTCCCGAGTTCGTGGTGACGATCCGGCACGCGGACTCGCCGGACCTCACGCAGGTGCGGGCGAGGATGGAGCACCAGCCCGAACTGCTCCGCATGGGCCCGGAGGCGGTGCTGTACGCCATCCTCGACCAGGTGGTGGACGAGTACTCCCCCGTGCTCGCCGGGGTCGAGAACGACATCGACGAAATCGAGGAGACGCTGTTCAGCGGGTCGGATGCCGGGCTGTCGCAGCGCATCTACACGCTGGCGCGCGAGGTGATCGCCCTGCACAAGTCGACGCTCCCGCTCGACGACATGCTGCAGCGGCTGCTGCAGGGGTCCGAGAAGTACAAGGTCGACATCGAGTTGCAGCGCTCGCTGCGGGACGTGTTGGACCACGTCATCCGTCTCAACGAGCGCATCGTGGCGTTCCGCTCGATCCTCGACAACGCCCTGACCGTGCATTCGACGCTCGTCACCCAGCGGCAGACCGACACCTCGCTCGAACAGAACGAGCAGGTCAAGAAGATCTCGGGGTGGGCGGCGATCCTGTTCGGACCGACCCTGGTCGGCACGGTCTACGGCATGAACTTCGACCACATGCCCGAGCTGCATTGGACCTTCGGATACCCCATGGCCCTCGGCTTGATGGTCGCGAGCTCGGTCGTGCTCTATGCGGTCTTCAAGCGCAAGATGTGGCTCTGACCGGGGCATCCGACACTGCAGAAGCAGAAGGCCCCGATCACTGGCGAGAGTGACCGGGGCCGTCCGTGCACCCCCTGGGACTCGAACCCAGAACCCACTGATTAAGAGTCAGTTGCTCTGCCGATTGAGCTAGAGGTGCGTGATTCGAAGAACTCGAACCGAGGGTCAACACTAGCATCACGATCGGCTGCTCCGCCAATCGAGACGCCCTCGGCGCCCACGAGGGCATCAGGCGCACCACGTATCCTGGAGCCGTGACGCCTCTGCCCTCCGCGACGGACTGGACCGCCCCCTTCGACGGCGACGTGACGGACGACCTCGCGCTCGCCCTGCGCCTCGCGGATGCCGCGGACCGCGTCGCGATGGAGCGTTTCGACGCGCCGGACCTCGACGTCCGCACGAAGGCCGACGCGACGCACGTCACCGAGGCGGATCTGGCCACGGAGCGCGCCATCCGCGACCTGCTCGCGGCGGAGCGACCCGCCGACGGTGTCTTCGGCGAGGAGTTCGGCACGAGCGGCCACGGATCGCGGCAGTGGATCATCGACCCGATCGACGGCACGGCGAACTACCTGAAGGGCATCCCGATGTGGGCAACCCTGATCTCGCTCGTCGTAGACGGCGTGCCGCGGGTCGGCGTGGTCAGCCAGCCGGCCATTTCGCGTCGCTGGTGGGGCGCCACGGGCGCCGGTGCGTGGACCCGCACCGCCGACGGCGCGACCCGCCGCATCCGCACCTCCGACGTCGCGTCGCTCTCCGACGCGAGCATCAGCTTCCAGAGCATCGCGCAGTGGGATGCCGAGGGTCGCGCGGACGACCTCCTGCGCCTCTCGCGCGCCGTGTGGCGCGACCGCGGCTACGGCGACGCCTGGCCCTACATGCTGCTCGCCGAGGGCCGTCTAGAGTTCGTCGCCGAGTTCGGGGTCCGCGAGTACGACATCGCCGCGCACGTGCCGATCATCCTCGAGGCCGGCGGCCGCTTCACCGACATCCACGGGGCCGAACGGCTCGATGCACTGTCGTCGCTGGCGACCAACGGCATCCTCCACGACGAGTTCCTCGGGATGCTCGGCGCGTGAGGTCCGCGCGACACGGGACGCGCCTCGCCGCCGCGGTGGCGGCGAGCGGCCTCACGGTGCTCCTCGCCACGGCGTGCAGTCCCACGCCGGGACAGGTCGCAGGGACGGCGGCGGCTCCCGCCCCGGGCGCCTCCGCACCCGCGGCATCCGCCCCACCGACCATCGATCCGGCAGACGTGACGTGCGAGAACATGCTCTCGCCCGAGACCGTGGACGCGTTCACGGCGACGGGGTGGACGGTCCGCGAGGATCCGTTCGTGATCCTGGACCTCGAGCTCCCCGAGGGCACGGCGTGCACCTGGGGCGACTTCAGCTCCCCCACCAACGACGACCTCGTCCTCTTCGGGTGGTCCCCGATCTCCCAGGCCGATGCCGACGCGACCGAGGCGGCGCTCGAGGCGGAGGGATGGCTGCGCGAGGACGACGACGCCGGCGTGATCATCACCGAGGACCCGGATGCGGCGCTCCGCGTGGACGAGCAGGGGTACGGCGTCACCTACCTCTTCGGCGACGGCTGGGTGAAGGTCTCGGACACCCGGCAGGGCCTGGATCTCATCGAGCTCGGCTGACGCACGACGAAGCCCCCGGCATCCGTACGGACACCGGGGGCTTCACTCCGTGACAACGGTTCGTGGAGATGGGGGGAATCGAACCCCCGTCCATCGCTGAGAGACGGCGTCTTCTCCGGGCGCAGTCTGTAAAAGGCGTTCTGCTCGGCTCCGACCTTCAGTACAGACACATAAGTCGACGAGCCCAGCCTGAAGAAAGTCCCGCGTGACGCTCAGGCGACGTCACGCAGCGAGATCCCTTAGATGACGCCAGGGACCGCGAGGGGATCACTCACGGACTGACGGACTCGGGCTCGCTGCTTACGCAGCGAGGGCGAAGTCGGACTGCTTCTTTTCGGCAGTTATTGGTTCGCAGAGATCGTTAACGAGATAACCCTGCATCCTCGGCCCGCTTCCCGCAGAGTCACAGGCGATGTCGAAACCGATCATCCCCGGGACGCCTGACGGCGTGTGGACCGTTGTCACACTGTGGAGTTGTCCTGTCTCGGATGCCGGAGCGTCCGAGCATCCCAGACTACCACCCGGACGGCCGGCTCAGTCCAAGAGGAAGTAGTCGCGCGCGAGCGGCGCGACCTCCAGCGCCTGCGCCTCCGCCTCGCCGACCCATCGGAGTTCGGCGATCTCCGCCGCGGCGCGCGGCTCCTGGCGACCGAGCGGAACGTCGAACACGTCTGCGACCACCGTGTGCCCGGCCTCATTCGCTGCCGCCGCCCGGAAGACACCCCGGGATCGGAGGTCGTCGACGGCGACGTCGACGCCGAGTTCCTCGCGCAGCTCCCGGACGAGCGTCTCGGCCGGGCCCTCCCCCGTCTCGGGCTTGCCGCCGGGCTGCATGAAGGCCGTCGTGCCCGTCTTGCGGACCAGCAGGAGCCGTCCGGAGGCGTCGCGGATGACGGCGGCCGAGACCCGGATCGAGCGGTCGGAGGCGTCGTCTGAGGCGGTCACGCCTGAACGCTAACAGGCTCGGCATCCGACTCGACGTAGAATCTCGTGTGCTTCCCGACACTCTCTCGTCCGACACGGCGATCGATCCCGCTGATCTCGCCACCACTCTCCGGGTGCTCGCGGCCCTCCCCTCCCTCCCCCGGACGCACCCCGACTTCATTGCCGTCCGGCAAGCGAGCGCAGCGATGTTCAAGGCGGCGAAGAAGGAACGGCGCCGCGAGATCCGTGAGGCCGTCGCGACCGCCGACCGCGAGGTCGTCCACGCGACGGCGACGGGAGCGCCGGACCGCATCGACGACGAGACGCGCGGCATCCCCATCGCCACCCGCACCGCCGCCCCCATCGCGGGCGTCCTCAAGAAGGCGCGCGGCTGCTACATCTGCAAGCAGCCGTACACGATCGTCGACGCCTTCTATCACCAGCTCTGCCCCGACTGCGCGGCCCTCAGCCACGAGAAGCGGGATGCCCGAACCGACCTCACCGGCCGACGGGCGCTCCTCACGGGTGGGCGCGCGAAGATCGGCATGTACATCGCGCTGCGCCTGCTGCGCGACGGCGCCCACACCACGATCACGACGCGGTTTCCGCGGGATGCCGTGCGTCGGTTCCGCGCGCTGCCGGACTCGGCCGAGTGGATCGACCGGTTGAAGATCGTCGGCATCGATCTGCGCGACCCGGCGCAGGTGATCGCCCTCGCCGACGACGTCGCCGCTGCGGGCCCGCTCGACGTGCTCATCAACAACGCGACGCAAACGGTGCGCCGCTCCCCCGGCGCCTACCAACCGCTCGTCGACGCCGAACTCGCACCGCTCCCCGACGGCCCGCTGCCCGAACTCGTCACCTTCGGGCACACCAACGACCGGCACCCCGAGGCCCTCGAGCGGTCGGTGAGCGCGCACCCGATCCTCGCCGCGGCGGCCGATCGCGCCGACGTGCTCACGCGCGAGGCGATGGCCGCCGGGTCGACGTCGCTCGACCGTCTCGCCGCGGGGACGGCGATCGACGCCGGCGGTCTGATCCCCGACCTCGACCACACGAACTCCTGGGTGCAGCGCGTCGAGGAGGTGGATCCGCTCGAGATGCTCGAGGTCCAGCTCGCGAACACGACGGCACCGTTCCTCCTCGTGTCCAAGCTCCGGCCCTCGCTCGCCGCGAGCCCCGCCCGGCGGACCTACATCGTCAACGTCAGCGCGATGGAGGGTGTCTTCGAACGCGGGTACAAGGGCCCCGGGCATCCGCACACGAACATGGCGAAAGCCGCGGTCAACATGCTGACCCGGACGAGCGCCCGCGAGATGTTCGAGAGCGACGGCATCCTCATGACGAGCGTCGACACCGGATGGATCACGGACGAGCGGCCGCACCCCACGAAGGTGCGCCTCGCGGAGGAGGGGTTCCACGCCCCGCTGGACCTCGTCGACGGCGCCGCTCGCGTCTACGACCCCATCGTGCGTGGCGAAGCCGGCGAGGACGTCTTCGGCGTCTTCCTCAAGGATTACGCGCCGGGCCGCTGGTGATCCCGTTCCCCGCTCCCGGGACCCGCGTGGTGGTGCGCTATCTACTGCCCGACGGGCGGGCGACGGACGCCCTCGGCGAGCTCGTGTCGGTCGAACCCGACGTGATCGTCGTCGACGGTAAGCGCGGGCTCGAACGCATCGGCCGCACGGCGGTCATCGCCGCGAAGGCGGTTCCGCCGCCCCCGGAACCGCGGCCACGGCGGCCACCGGCCTGAGGGTCACTCCCCCAGACGGTTGCGGCTGCGCATGGCCCGCTCGGCCTCGCGCTTGTCTTCGCGTTCGCGGATCGTCTGACGCTTCTCGTACTCGCGCTTACCCTTCGCGACGGCGATCTCGACCTTCGCCCGCCCGTCCGAGAAGTACAGCTTGAGCGGGATGAGCGTGTAGCCGCCGGCGGCGACCGCGTGGGAGAGCTTGACGATCTCGTCCTTGTGCAGGAGCAGCTTGCGCGTGCGCTTGGCGGCGTGGTTCGTCCAGTGACCCTGTGAGTACTCCGGGATGTGCACGGCGTCGAGCCAGGCCTGGCCGCCGTCGATGAACGCGTAGCCGTCGCTCAGGTTCGCGCGCCCCTGGCGCAGCGACTTCACCTCGGTGCCGGTCAGCACGAGACCGGCCTCGTAGGTCTTCTCGATGGCGTACTCGTGGCGCGCGCGACGGTTGGTCGCGATGACCTGTTCCCCGCGTTCCCTGGGCATGATGACTCCTCGACGCGGCCGCGCTCCGCGCGCGACCGGCCTGCCAGTCTAACGGAGGCGTACGCTCAGGTGCGCAGCCATCGGCGGATGGCGAAGCTGGCCGACAGCGCCGCCAGCACGAGACCGAGAACCACGATCAGCGGGATGACCAGCAGCGCATCCCGTCCGTCGATCCACGTCGTCACGAAGTCGATCTCGTCGACGAGGAACCCGTGCACGCCGTACTGCACGCCGAGCCAGACGGCGACGCTGGCGAGTGCCGAGCCGATGAAGGCGGCGAAGACGCCCTCGAGGACGAACGGCGTCTGGATGAACCGGTTGGATGCGCCGACGAGACGCATGATGCCGAGTTCCTTGCGCCGCGCGTAGGCCGAGAGCCGGATGGTGGTGGCGATGAGGAGCACGGCCGCCACGAGCATGAGCCCGGCGATCCCCACCGCGAAGTAGGTCGCGATCGTGAGCGCCGAGAACAGCGGCTGCAGATACTCCATCTGGTCGGTCACCCCCTCGACGCCCTGCGTTCCCGAGAACGCCTCGTCGATGACATCCGTCTGCGTGGGATCCACGAGGTTGACCCAGTACGTCTCGTTCAACTGGGCCGGGGTGATGAAGTCCTTGTAGTCCTCGCCCATGAGGTCGAGGACGTTCTGGTAGGCCTCCTCGCGTGTCTCGAACCGGACGCTGCGGACGATTCCCTCGAGAGCCGGGCTCTCGAGCTTCTCCTTGACCGCGGCGAGCTGTTCGTCCGTCGCCTCGCCGTCGCTGCAGGTGGTCTCCGTCGACCCGTCGCGGCACATGAAGATCGCGACCTGGGCGCGCTCGGCCCAGTACCCCTGCATCTTGGCGATCTGCATCTGCATGAGCAGGGCGGCGCCCACGAACGTGAGCGACACGAAGGTGACGAGGATGACGGAGATCACCATCGACGCGTTGCGACGAAGACCCGTGAGGGCCTCGCCGAGGACCAGACGAACTCTCATGCGGTGGGCCCCACTTCGTCGTCGTCGCGGTGCCCGAGACCCAGACGGTCCGCTGCCCCGAGCCCGTCGATGTCGCCGAGGTCGATGTCGGCGGGGGCGATCGGGATGCCTCTGGTGCCCGTGTCCGGCTCGGACGCCGCTGCCCGGGCCGCGGCATCCGTCTGCACCTCGGTCACCGGGGGCGGGTCCTGCACGACGGGGATGGCGGGCAGCACCGTCTCGGGCTGCGGGGCCGGAGGCTCGATCGGGTCCGGGAGGGGCTCGACCGCCCCCGTGTCGCCGGTCGCGATCTGCTTCTGCAGTTCGAGGACGGCCGTGAGCGCCGCCGTGGCCGCCGCGCCCTTGACCGTCTCGGGCGTGAGGACGGGCAGGCCCGATGTGTCGCCGTAGCCGCCGTGGCGCTCGTCACGCACGACCACGCCACCGCGCAGCTCGATGACGCGGCGCTGCATCTGGTCGACGAAGCCCGCCTCGTGGGTCGCCATCACGACGGTCGTACCGCCGGCGTTGATGCGGGCCAGCAACTGCATGATGTCGATGGAAGTTCCCGGGTCGAGGTTTCCGGTCGGCTCGTCGGCGAGCAGGATCTGCGGCCGGTTGACGATGGCGCGCGCGATCGCGACACGCTGCTGCTCACCGCCTGAGAGCTCGTGCGGCAGGCGCTTCTCCTTGCCCGCCAGGCCCACCAGGGCGAGGGCTTCGGGGACGGACTGCTGGATGAACGCGCGACTCGACCCGATGACCTGCAGCGAGAACGCGACGTTCTGGAAGACGGTCTTGTTCGGCAGCAGACGGAAGTCCTGGAAGACCGACCCGATGTGACGACGGAAGTAGGGGACCTTGCGCGTGCTCAGACCGCGCACATCGCGTCCGAGGACGACGACGCGACCGTCGGAGGCGGTGTCCTCGCGGAGGATGAGGCGCAGGCACGACGACTTCCCCGAGCCCGACGCGCCGACGAGGAACACGAACTCCCCGCGCTGGACGTCGAACTCGACGTCGCTGAGGGCGGGTTTGCTGGTGCCGCGGTACTTCTTGGAGACCTTTTCGAAGCGGATCATGGCCAGACGAGCCTAAGCGGCGGGGCCGCCGCATCCGTCAGCGACACTCCCGCGCGCTCAGGGGGCTGACAGGGTTCCCCGGACGATCGAGTCGCCCGAGTGACCCGGATCCCCGTCGACGTCCTCCTGCGAGATGTCGACCACGGTGAACCGCGACAGGTCGACGTCGTCGGGGATGTCGAAGGAGCCCGAGCTGCCGTCGAGCACGCCGAGGCTGATTAGGTCGCTGGCGTCCGACGTGAGCAGCCACACCTCGCGGTAGCCGTCGTCGGGGACGGATGCCGTCAGGTCGACCACGACGCGGTCGTGACCGTCGACGCGCTCGAGCATCGCCTCGCCCTGGGCGCCCGCCCAGGTCGGGAAGCCGTCGAGCCGGGCCTCGGAGATGATCTTGGGACGCGGGGCGATGCCCCCGGCCATCCAGACGCCTGCCACGATCGCCACGACGGCGACGGCCGCTCCCGCCATCACGAAGAACACCGGGCGACGACTGACCCGCCGGCGACGTGCCACGTGCCGGGCCCCGGTCGACGGCGCCTCGGAGGGACGGGATGCCGACTCGTCGGGCGTCGACTCCGGTGCGGTCGACGGCTCCGACGGCAGAGCGAGTTCGCTGCGGATGGACTCCCAGACGCGGTCGGGGGGCGTCAGGAGTTCCTCGCCGGTGCGGGTCGCCCGGCCTGCGGCGACCGCGCGCGCGAACGAGGCGACTTCGGCCGTGCAGTCCGCGCAGGAATCGAGGTGATGCTGCTCGTCGGCGGAAGGCTGCTCCCCCATCGCCAGGAGGGCGGCGACCTCGGGGTCAAGATGTGACATGGTGCGCCTCCAATCGGGTTCGCAGGCGGGTGAGACTTCGTCGGATGTGGCTTTTGACGGTGCCGAGCGGCATCCCCAGTCTGTCGGAGATCTGCTGGTGGGTCAGATCCTCGTAGAACGCCAGCGCCAGGACGGCACGGGCGTCGGGCTCGAGCTGGGCGACCTCGTCGGCCACGAGCATCGCGTCGGAGACGTCGTGTTCGGCGACCTCGTCGGGGACGACCGCCTTCAACGCCTCCTCGAGACGTGCCGCGCGGGCACGGGCCTCGTGGGCGTCGGCGATGCGGCGACGCGCGATCGTGATGAGCCACGCGCCGAGAGGCGCCCCGTCCGGGCGGTACGACGACCGGGAGGTCCACGCCGAGACGAACGTGCGCTGTGTGACGTCCTCCGCCTCGGTCGTGTCGCCGAGCGAGCGGACGGCGAGGGTGTACACGATGCGCGACCACCGGTCGTACATCGCCTTCACCGCGGTCTCGTCACCCGCCGCGAAACGCTCAGCGAGGTGAGTGTCGTCGTCGACGGCCTGCTCCTTCCGTGCGGCGAGCCGAGGCGGGGCCGTGATGGTCACGACTGCGCCTTCGCAATGAGCACCACGTTATCGCTGTAGGTGCGGGTCTGTTGATCGAAATCACCGCCGCAGGTGATGACGGCGAGGGTCCGCGGACCCTCGCGGGTGAACAGGTCGTCAACGGGGAGCTCCGCGCGGGGGATGTACGTGACCGACTCGGTGACGTAGGTGGTGACCGTGCCGTCGGCATCCGTCACCGTCACCTCGTCGCCCTCCTTCGCTTCACGCAGTCTGGCGAGCGGTCCCACACCGTACTCCCGGTCGTCCACGTGGGCGGCGATCACGGTCGTGCCTTCGGCGTCGGCGGGGGCCTTGCCGAAGCGGTACCACCCCGCGATCGACGGACGTTCCGGGATCTCCATCTCGCCGGTGTCCTGCACCCCGACCGCCTCCACCGGCATGTCGACGTCCAACGACGAGATGGCGAGCCGCTCCGGTGCCGGAGCGCGCAAGACGGCCTGCGGAGTGGCGGGAGCGACCGGGACGGAGACCTGCGGCGTGGGAGCCGCCGGTCGAGGGGAGACCGTCCCGGTCGCGCCCGAACCGGTGTCGGAGGGGGGTGATCCCGTCTCCGACACCGGTGCACAGGCCGCCAGCATCAGGGCCGTCAGCGTGACGGCGATGACCGACAGGCGGCGCATGTCAGGACCTCAGCGGCGCGCAGCCGAGGTACGGGCGACGAGCACACCACCGGCGACGAGACCGGCGATGAGGGCGGCACCACCGGCGATGAGCCAGCCGTTCGGGCCGTTCTCGGCGACGAGGCCCGCCGAACCGGTGTTGACACCGTCGGGGCCGGAGTGCAGACCGTCGATGGTCTGCGTGGCCAGTGCGAGGTTGCCGTCCTCGGCCGAGCCCCAGGCGTAGGCGATCGTCAGGACGCCCTCCTGGACCTCGACGTCGGCCGGGCCGATGACCGGGTCGGTCGTGCCCTCGAGCGCGACGGCCGCGCTCACTGTGCCGGCGGGCAGGTCGAGCGACTCCTCGTTGGGGTTGCTGAGGCCGGTGATGACCGCTTCGCCGCCGGCGAGCACGTCGACCGCGGGAGCGGCGGCCACGTGGCGCACCGTCAGACGACCCTCACCGGCAGCGGTCTCGGAGGTGTCGTTCGTGAACAGGTTCGCAGTGGGGGTGCCCTCGGCGTCGAGGTGCGCGACCGCGGTGTAGTTCATGCCGGCCTCGAGGGTGAGGTCGATGGGGCCGAGGACCGGATCGGAGTCGTCGGTGGCGTCCGCGGCGGTCAGCGCGACCGAGTAGGTTCCGCCGGGAAGCTCGAGCGGACCGCCGAGGTCACCCGGCTGGAAGTCGTCGATCGTCAGGTCGCCGTTGACGTACACGTCGACGGGGGTGTCCGGGATCGCGTGGAGCACCGCGAGGTCGGCCGTGTTCGACGTGGCAGCGGATGCGGGGGCGAATGCAGCGAATGCCACGGCGGCACCGAGGGCGACGCCCGCAGAGAGTGTCTTGCGCATGGGAACTCCTCCTGATTCGGCGCGAGGTGTTCGCGCTTTCACAGAGGTATTCCCGCGGTCCACCGACTGTGGATGCAGGTGGATGAGAAAATCTCGAAGAGATTCCTCCGCGTCGACTCAGTCGTCGTCCTTGCGCTTGCGCCAGCGGATGCCGGCCGCGATGAAGCCGTCGAGGTCGCCGTCGAACACGACCGCGGGGTTGCCCACCTCGTGTCCCGTGCGCAGGTCCTTCACGAGTTGCTGACCGTAGAGGAAGTACGAGCGCATCTGGTCGCCCCAGCTCGCGGTGATGGTGCCGGCGAGCTCCTTCTTCTTCGCCGCCTCCTCCTCCTTCTGCAGCAGCATGAGTCGGGTCTGCAGGACGCGCATCGCGGCCGCGCGGTTCTGGATCTGGCTCTTCTCGTTCTGCATCGAGACGACGATGCCCGTCGGGATGTGGGTCAGTCGCACGGCCGAGTCGGTCGTGTTGACCGACTGTCCGCCGGGCCCCGACGAGCGGAACACGTCGACGCGGATGTCGCCCTCGGGGATGTCGACCTCCTGGGCCTCCTCCATAACGGGGATCACCTCGACGGCGGCGAAGCTCGTCTGGCGCTTGTCGGCCGAGCCGAAGGGGCTGATCCGCGCGAGGCGGTGGGTGCCCGCCTCGACCGAGAGCGTGCCATACGCGTACGGCGCATCCACTTCGAAGGTGGCGGACTTGATCCCGGCGCCCTCAGCGTAGGACGTGTCCATCACCTTGACGGGGTACTTGTGGCGTTCGGCCCAGCGCAGGTACATGCGCATGAGCATCTCGGCGAAGTCGGTGGCATCGTCGCCGCCGGCGCCGGAGCGGATCGTGACGACCGCCCCGCGGTCGTCGTACTCGCCGTCGAGGAGCGTCTGCACCTCGAGCTGGCTGATGACCTTCTCGAGGTCGGCGATCTCCCGGCGGGCCTCCTCGGCGGAGTCCTCGTCGTCCATCTCCTGCGCGAGCTCGACGAGCACCTCGAGGTCGTCGAGCCGCTGCTCCACCTCGGTGACGCGCTTGAGCTCGGACTGGCGGTGGCTGAGGGCGCTGGTGACCTTCTGTGCTTTCTCGACGTCGTCCCAGAGGTCGGGGGCGCCCGCCTCTTCGGACAGACGGGCGATCTCGGCGGAGAGAGCGTCGACGTCGACGACCGCCTTGATCTCACCGAAGGTGGAACGGAGGGCCTGGATGTCCGCAGACGGATCGAATTCAAGCATGACACTCCAGAGTAACGTGGATGGGGATGACCGACCGCCCCGACTCCCCCGCTGCTCGAGATGTGCTCTGGCGATTCGGCCCCATGGTCTATGCACCGACCGTCCTGTTCGCCATCGGCGAGGGTGCGGTCCTCCCCCTCATCCCGAGTCTCGCCGGCTCTCTCGGCGCCGACGTCGCCCTCTCGGCGCTGATCGCGTCGATGCTCGTCGTGGGCCAGCTCATCGGGAACCTCCCCGCCGGCTGGGCCGTCGCGCGCGTCGGCGAACGGGCCACGATGATCGCCGCGGGAGCCCTCGCCCTCGGGGTCTCCCTGACGGCAGCGCTCCTGCCGTCGCTGCCCGTGTTCGCCGGCGCCGTCTTCCTCATCGGGTTCTGCGCCGCGGCGTTCGGTTTGGCGCGGCACTCCTTCATGACGACGCGTGTGCCGGTGCTGTTCCGCGCCCGCGCCCTCTCGCTGCTCGGCGGCACGTTCCGGCTCGGCATGTTCACCGGCCCGTTCATCGCCGCCGCGCTCATCGGATTGTTCGGCGACGAGCGGGCGACCATCTGGTTCTTCGCCGTCTGCCTCGCGGCCCTCATCGTCCTGGTCACCTTCGGTCCCGATCCGGAGAAGCAGTTCGTCGCGCAGCCCGTGCACAGCCACGATGCCGAGGACTCGGGCGAGCCGGTGACGGGATCGATCCCGGTGGCCGAGCGCATCGGCGTGTTCCGGACGATGTGGCGGCACCGGCGGGTGCTTTCGCGCGTGGGACTCGCAGCGGCGTGCCTGTCGGCCGTGCGGTCGGCCCGTCAGGTGGTGCTGCCGCTGTGGGGCGTGTCGATCGGCCTCGACGCGCAGACGATCGCCCTCGTCGTCGGCATCTCCGGGGCGCTCGACTTCGCCCTCTTCTATGCGAGCGGCCAGGTCATGGACCGCTTCGGACGCCTCTGGGCCGCGCTGCCGGCGATGATCCTGATGGGCAGCGGCTTCCTCGCCCTCTCCGTGACCCACGACGGAGCGTCCGCCGAGATGTGGTTCGCGATGTTCGCCGCCGTCCTCGGCGTCGGGAACGGGCTGTCCAGCGGCATCCTCCTCACCATCGGTGCGGACCTCGCTCCCAAGGACGATCCCGCTCCCTTCCTCGGGTCCTGGCGGACGCTGACGGATGCCGGTGGTGCCACGACCCCGCTGATCGTGACCGGCATCACCGCGATCTCGTCCCTGTCGTTCGCCGCCGGGGCGGTCGGTCTGATCGGCGTGCTGGGTGCCGTCGCCTTCGTGCGCTGGTTGCCCCGTTTCCTGCCGCACGTGGACCGCCGCCCCTGACCAGCGACACGACGGCGATCGCGATGCGTCGGGGCGACCTCACGGTCCGCGCGAGTCTCACCTGGCGCCGGGAGGGGTGGCGCTACGCCGTCTGGCTGTCCTCCGACGCCGTCGAGACGATCGAAGAGGTCGCCGATGACGCCTTCGAGGCTCTGTGCCGGGTTCGCGAGCACCTCGAGCCGCGGGGCTGGCGCATCGGCGTCGTCGGTGCGCAGGCCGACGTCTGGCCGAGCGGGATGGCGCGGGATCAGGGCGGCGGGCTGCGCGCCTATCGAATGGGTGAGGACCGCGTCGGCGACCTCGTCGACGTGTTCGCACCCGCCGATCCCGACACGGTCACGACCGTGGCGGCCCAGCGCGCCGAGACGGATCGGCGATTCGAGCTCATCCGCAGGGCTGCAGAAGGCTGATCGCCGCGCCGGCTCCCTCGGGTGATCACGGCTCCGGCCCCAGGACGGGGTTGCCCTCGTCGTCGAATCGGCCTCGCCACCACGCATCGGTCCGGTACTGCTCCGGGAGTGAGGTGAGCGGGTCTCCGAGCTCGTACGCGCCGCCGGTGACCCGATCCACGGCATCCCACCACTGCTCGCTCAGATCCGTCGGAAGCCGCTCGCCGCACCACGGACAGAAGTCGATCCGCTGGACGACCCGCAGGTCGCCGGGGGCGTGGTCGCCGCGTTCCTCGATGGCGTAGCTGCGATCACGAGGGGTGTACCGCACCGCGAATCGCGGGTCGGCGACCATCGTGCTCATCATCGGGCACGAGTGCGGGTCGGTGGCATCGGTCCCCGGTACCATGACGTCATTCTCGTCCATCGGTTCAGTCCAGCGAGGTGCGGCTCGTCGCGGTCGCATCGAGCACCACCCCCGCGGGGACGAAGATCGACGAGATCGGTGGATGCCACGTCGTCGACACCGTCACGCGGGCCGACACCCCGTCGGGGGTGGATGCCGAGACGAGCGCGACCTCGCCGTCCGCCGCGACCAGCGCCTCCGCCTGCTCCCGCACGCCGGCATCCGTCAGCTCCGCGCGCGGCTGATCCCCGTGCACCTCGAGCGTGAACCCGTCGGCGCCTGCGAGAGCCGCGGCATCCGCGGCCGCCTGCGTCCGCTTCTGCGCGAGGTACAGACTCGTCGCGTCGACGCACACGAAGACGAGCACCAGTGCCAGGAGCGCGTAGCCGATCGTCAGGATCAGGATGCTGCCGTCCTCGTCGCGGGCCTTCATCCGTCGCTCCAGTAGCGCGAGACCTTCTGCACGGACGACGACTCGACGCCCACGCGGGTCGCCTCGTCGAGCCCGAGGACCGGCGGCACGAGCGGCAGCGGCACGGAGGCCGCGACCGTCACCCGGACGGTCTCGCCTGCGCCCGGGCACTCCGTCGGCCGGCCGACGCAGGAAACGTCCACGGCGAGCGTGTCCGCGTCGATCTCGTACTCGCGCACGAGGGAGTCGAGGACCGCCGCTGCCCGGGCGTCGGCATCCTGCACGCTCTCCGCTGACGCGACGGCGCGTGCGACATGCCGAGAGGCCGCCTCGACGCCCAGCGCGTGCGACTGGATGATCCCGAGGGTGACGATGAGGTAGACGATCGGGACGAGGAGGATGACACCGCCCACGATGAACTCGAGTGCGGCCGACCCGCGCTCGTCGCCGAGGAGGCGATCACTCGAAGGTCTCCGCCGGGGCATGGACGGTCACCTCCCACCCGTGCGGCACGCCGAGGAGGCCGATGAGGGGCAGCCGTGTCGTCACGGTCACCGCAACGGTGTCGTACCCGAGCGCGGTCGATTCCGAAGCGGTGGCACTCTCGACGAAACCGTCGCCCACGGCGCGCTCCACGACATCCCGGGCGCGCTGCGCCCCCGCCGCGGTCTCCACATCGGCGAGGGCCGCGTGGTACGCCCCCTCGACCGCCGCGTCGTGGACGACGTTGCGGACGTACACGGCGAGCCCCAGTTGCAGGACACCGAGGGTGAGCACGGTCAGCAGCACGCCGACGAGGACGAACTCGACCGGAGTCGAGCCGCGTTCATCGGAGAGCAGCCGGCGCACGTCGACGTCCTCAGAAGCTCGAGACCTGGTCGATCGCCTGCTCGAAGAGCTGGGCGAGCGCGGGACCTGCCAGGGCCCAGATGACGACGACGAGTCCGGCGGTCATGAGGGTGATCAACACCCAGCCGGGCACGTCGCCCCGCTCGTCGTCGCGGACGTCCCCGAGCACGGCACCCCAGGCGGTGCGCAAACGGGACAGAGTGGAACGGATCATGATGTTCTCCTTTCGGTCAGGTGTCAGCCGACCCCGAGCCGCAGCATGACGATGCCGGGGAAGACGGCGAAGAGGACGCTCATGGGCAGCAGCAGGAAGACGATCGGGAAGAGCATCGCGATCTCCTTCTTGCCGGCGCGTTCGATGAGCGAGCGTTTGGCGTCCTCGCGGGCGTCGCCGGCCTGCGCCTGCAGGACCCCCGCCAACGGCGCACCGCGGTCGATGGCCGCGACGAGGTGCTCGAGCGCGCGCGACAGTGCCGGCACGTCGAGCCGCCGGCCGAGGTCCACGAGGGCGTCCGACAGGTTCGACCCGGTTCCGCTGTCGAGGACGGCGCGGCGGATCTCCGCCGTCAACTCACCCGAGCCGATCTCCCCGACGCGGCGGAGGGCGTCGCGCAAGCCTTCGCCCGCGGCGAGGCAGAGCGAGAGGAACTCGAGGAGCGTCGGCAGCTCCTCCTCGACGCGCGCCCGGCGTCGGCGCCCCGCCGACGTCAGCCGCAGATCCAGCACGGCCGCCGCGGCCGCCCCGGCCACCGGAGGAAGCAGCACGGCTCCCGGACTCATCCGGCCGACGAGGGCCAGAAGGACCAGGACGGCCCCTCCCGCCAGTGCACCCACCACGATCCAGGTGAGTTGCCGCGCACGGAACCCGGCCGCATCCTGCGTCCAGCCGGCCTGCCGCAGCCGCTGCTCGAGACGGGCGGCTCCCCCGAACGCGGCCATGAATCGATCGCGGCGCGTGCGCCAGTCCGTCCCGGCGGACTCGAGGGGGGTGAGACCGCGCGGGTCGGCGATGTCCCGAAGATAGGGCGCGATGCGCCGCGACAGCGTGGGCGCCGCCAGCCGTGGGACCCGGGTCGCGACGAGCACGACGCCGGCCGCGAAGGCGCCGCCGAGCACGATCGCGAGCGCGAGCTCCGTCAGGGCGTTCATGCGAACCACCGCCGAGGCTCGGGAAGGCGTCCGATGCCGACCATGAGTCGGAACGCGACCACCGAGACAGCGGCGCCGAGCAGGATCACCGCGACGCCCTCGGGGCTGCTGTAGGCCGTCGCTCCTTCGGGACGCAGGGCGAGCAGGCCGAGGATGATCCACGGCGCGACGACGCCGAGCACCGCGGCCCCGCGGATCCAGGACTGACGCGCTTCGATCTCGGCACGCAGCGCCGCGTCCGCCCGCACCGAGCCGGACAGCGCGCGGAGGACGCTCGTGAGCTCCGTCCCGCCGACCTGACGGGCCATCCGGAGCGCCTCGATGATGCGGTCGGCGACGGGATCGGCCAGCCGGGCCTTGAGGCGCAGCGCGCTCGAATCGAAGTGCCCCGACGCCGACACGTCCGACGCGAAGGCCGCGAACGCGGGACGCAGCGGCGGCGGTCCGACCTCGCCGAGCGCGGAGACCGCGTCGGGAAGCGACATCCCGGACCGTACCGAGGCGACCAGGAGGTCGCACACGTCCGGCCACAGCTGACGGCGGCTCTTCTGACGCCGGCGGGCGCGACCCCGCAGCCACCCGGCGGGCGCGAAGAATCCCGCCACGGCTGCGACGGCCGCGAACGCGGGCAGGGCGGTGACGAGCCAGACGACCGCCCCCGAGAGCGCCGCCGCGGCACAGGAGACCGCCGCGAGGTGCCCGGGCGTCGCATGGCCGAATCCGGCGCTCTGCAGGAGACGAGCGGATGCCGCATCGCGCCGCACGGGCGCCGGCTCCCCCGCGCGCGGCGGCCAGAGCCACGGCGACAGGGCGAGCAGAATGCCCGCCGCGAGGGTGATGCCGAGGAGGACGGTCATGCCGGAGCACCCCCGAAGAGCGTGCGGGTCTCGACCACGCCGTCGACGACTCGGCCGGTCGGCGCGACGATCTCGAGGACGGCGCGGCGACCGTCGGCATCCCGCCGGCAGTGGACGACCAGACCGACCGAGGCGGCGATCGCGGGCAGGAGGAAGTCACGGTCGATGTTCCGCCCGGCCAGCAACGGGAGCGAGCCGAGCTTGCGGAGCGCGTCGGGCGCCGAGTTGGCGTGGATCGTGGCGGCGCCCGGGACGCCCGTGTTCAGGGCGAGCAGCAGGTCGAGGGCCTCCGCATCGCGGACCTCGCCGACGACGAGGCGGTCGGGCCGCATGCGGAGCGCTTCCTTCACGAGCCGGCGCAGCGACACCTCGCCGGTCCCTTCGAGGCTGGGCTGACGGCCCTGCAGCGCGACGAGGTCGGGGGCCTGCGCGTTCAACTCGAACGTCTCCTCCACCGTCACGATCCGGTGGTGCGCCGGTGCGGCGGCGATGAGGGCGCCGAGCAGCGTGGTCTTGCCGGCGTGCGTCGCGCCCGAGACGACGACGCTCGTACCCTCGCGCATCGCGGTGCGGAGGATCGCCGCCGCCTCGGGGGCGACGGACCCGGCGGTGACGAGGTCGTCCAGGGTGCGGAAGCGGGTGAGGAACTTCCGGATGTTCACCGCCCAGTGCCGGCGCGTGATATCGGGGATGACGACGTGCAGGCGCGACCCGTCCGGCAGCGACGCGTCGACGAACGGTTGGCTGAGGTCGACGCGGCGGCCGGTGGCGTGCAGCATCCGCTCGACCAGGTCGCGCACGGCCGCGTCGGTCAGGACGATCGGTGCGCGTTCGCTGCGCCCCTCGCGGGCGACGTAGACGCGGTCGGGCGCGTTGATCCAGATCTCCTCGACCTCCGGGTCGTCGAGGAGCGCCTGCAGGGGGCCGTACCCTGCGACGGTCGACAGGATGTCGCGGACGGACCCTGCTTCGTCCTCGATGACCTCCACGCCTCGCGCGAGGGCGAAGTCGTTGTGGCGACGCACCTCGGCGCGAGCGATGAATGCTGCGCGGTCGGGGTCTCGCGACGGGTCGACCTGCTCGCTGCGCAGCCGCTCGCGCACCCGCTCGGCGACCGCGGCGAGCCCGCGGGTCGACGTCGGGGCGGACGTGATGCTCATGGCCAGGGATCCTCGCAACCCGACCCCGCCCGGCGCGGGAGTTATCCACATGCCACCGGCTCCAGGTGGACTGCGGACGCACTGTCGGCGGGAGGCGAGAATCGAAGGATGGACGGAACGCGACGTGTCGAACTGCCCGTGCTGTACTTCGGGACCCCGGTCGCGTTGATCACCACGGTGAATCCCGACGGGTCCTCGAACATCAGCCCGATTTCCTCCGCCTGGGCGCTGGGCGACCGCTACATGCTGGGGCTCGGCGCCGACGGCCAGGCGGTCGCCAACCTCCGCCGCGTCGGCGAACTCGTGATCAACCTGCCGTCATCCGACCTCGTCGGCGCGGTCGAGGCGATCGCGCCGACGACGGGGCGTCACCCGGTGCCCGAGGCCAAGAGACCCGCCTACCGCCACGAGCCCGACAAGTGGACCCTCGGCGGTCTCACCCCCCTCCCGTCGGACACGGTGACGGCGGCACGTGTGGCCGAGTGCCCGGTGCAGATCGAGGCTCGTGTGGCGCAGGTCGTCGGCATCGACGGTGGCGACGCCGTCGCCGTGGAGGCGCAGGTCCTGCAGGTCCACGCGCACGAAGGGATCCTGCGGGAGGGGCAGGACCGCGTGGACACCGACGCGTGGCGACCGCTGTACTACGGGTTCCGCCACTACTTCGCGCAGGGGCCGCACGTCGGCGCCAACTTCCGGGCGCCGCTCCTGGACGATCCCGCGCTGGCCTGACCAGGTCGGCATCGCCGCGCGATCCTCGGGATATCCCTCTCAGGCGTCTCCCACCGCGCGCCCTAGACTGAACGCACCAGCGGGAGTGGTGAAATCGGCAGACACGCAGGATTTAGGTTCCTGTGCCTTCGGGCGTGGGGGTTCAAGTCCCCCCTTCCGCACGAGGCACCCGCGTGCCTCACACCTTGCGCCCATCCGTCGGCGGGCCCACCGCCGCGAATCGAAGGACCTCCGTGCACCCCTTCGCACTGCTTCCCTGGCTCGACCCCGAGACGATCATCAATGCGGCCGGCCCGTGGGCCCTCGTCGTGGTCTGCTTCATCGTCTTCGCCGAGACCGGCCTGCTCGTCGGTTTCCTGCTGCCGGGTGACACCCTGCTGATCATGGCGGGCCTGCTGTCGAACCCGGTCACCCACGCCCCGAACGGCGTCTTCGGGATCAACGTCTGGGTGGTCGGCCTGCTGATCGGTCTCGCGGCGTTCCTCGGCGGTGAGGTCGGATACCTGATCGGTCGCAAGGGCGGACCCGCCGTGTTCGAACGCAAGGAGTCCGGCCTCTTCAGTCGCAGCAACGTCGAGCGGACGAATGCGTTCTTCGAGCGCTACGGCGGCGTGACGGTCATCCTCGCCCGTTTCGTGCCGATCGTGCGCACCTTCGCCCCGGTTGCCGCCGGCGTCGGCAAGATGGCATGGCACAAGTACTCGCTCTACAACCTGATCGGCGCCGTGATCTGGGGCTTCGGTCTGACGGTCGTCGGTTACCTCGTGAGCCTCATCCCGGGCGTCGGCGAGTTCGTCGCCGAGTACATCGACGTCATCCTGCTGGTGGCGGTGGCCGGCACCATCATCTTCATCGTGTGGCACTACTTCGCCGAGAAGCGCAAGGTCAAGCGCGAGATGGCGGCCGGACCCGACGGCGTCACCGACCGAGCCGAGGCGCAGCAGCTCGTCCTCGAGCCCAAGGCGTTCGACGAGCGCCCCGACGGGGAGAGCCGCCGCTCCTGATCAGGAGGCCTTCTTCTTCGCGGGCTTCTTCTTCGCCGCCGCCGGCTTCGTGTCGGCGGCGGCGTCTTTCTTCCCAGCGTCCGTCTTCCCGCTGCCAGCGCGCGCGGCGCGGCTCTTCTCGACGCTCGCCCGCAGGGCCTCCATCAGGTCGATGACCTCGCCGCCGGAGGCATCCGTCTTCTCGCCGAAGGTCTCGGCCGTGTCGAACGCGTCGCCCTTCTCGAGCTTCGCCTCGATGAGGGTGCGCAGCTCCTGCTGGTACTCGTCGGTGAATTCGGTCGGGTCGAAGTCGCTCGAGAAGCTGTCGACGAGGGATGCCGAGAGCTCCAGCTCCTTGCTCGAGATCTTCACCGGCTCGTCGAGCACGGGGAACGACGCCTCACGCACCTCGTCCGCCCACAGGAGCGTCTGCAGCACGAGCACGTCGCCGCGCACGCGGAGCGCCGCCAGCCGCGTCTTCTGCCGCAGCGCGAACCGGACGATGGCGGTGCGGTCGGTCTGCTCCAGCGTCTGCCGCAGCAGGACGTAGGCCTTGGGACTCTTCGAGTCGGGCTCGAGGTAGTACGCCTTGTCGAGCGTCAGCAGGTCGATCTGCTCGGTCGGCACGAACTCGACGACCTCGATCTCACGGCTGCGTTCGCTCGGCAGGGCCGCGAAATCGTCGGAGGTCAGGACGACGGTGCGCTCGCCGTCGTCGTACGCCTTGTCGATCTCGGCGTACGGGACGACCTCGCCGTCGATCTCGCAGATGCGCTGATACCGGATGCGGCCGCCGTCCGCGGCGTGCACCTGGTGCAGCGACACGTCGTGGTCCTCGGTCGCGGAGTACACCTTGACGGGCACGTTCACCAGGCCGAAGGTGAGGGCGCCTTTCCAGATCGCTCGCATCACACCAGTAGACACCCGTCACAGCACGTTGCGACAGGGCTTGCGCACTACTCTGGGCCCATGCCAGCCCCACCCCAGGAGGTCGTCGTCGACGGGCGCCGCCTGCGGCTGACGAATCTCGACAAGGTCATGTACCCGGAGACGGGGACGACCAAGGGCGAGGTCATCGACTACCTCACCCGCATCGCGCCGGCGATGCTGCCGCACCTCGCCGATCGGCCGGTCACCCGCATCCGCTGGCCCGACGGGACCGGCGAGGGCTCGTTCTTCGCGAAGCACCTCGAAGCGGGGGCGCCGCCCTGGGTCGCGCGGCGGCCCATCGAGCATTCGACCGGCGCGAAGGACTACCCGCTCGTCGACGGGATCCCGACTCTCGTCTACCTCGCGCAGGTCGCCTCGATCGAACTGCACGTCCCGCAATGGCGCTTCGACGCCACCGGGGGACGACGGAACCCCGACCGACTCGTCCTCGACCTCGATCCGGGCCCGGGAGCGGGGCTCGCCGAGTGCGCGGAGGTCGCGCGCTGGGCGCGCGCGATCCTGATCGACCTCGGGATGGACCCGGTGCCCGTCACGAGCGGCAGCAAGGGCATCCACCTGTACGCCCCCCTCGACGGATCCCGCACGAGCGACGAGATCAGCGCCTTCGCGAAAGAACTCGCCCGCCTGCTCGAAGCCGACCACCCCGACCTCGTCGTCAGTCAGATGTCGAAGGCCGCCCGTCCCGGCAAGGTGTTCCTCGACTGGAGCCAGAACAACGGCAAGAAGACGACGATCGCACCGTACTCGCTGCGGGGCCGCGACCGGCCGACCGTCGCTGCGCCGCGCCGCTGGGACGAGCTCGACGACCCCGATCTGCGCCACCTGCTCTTCGACGAGGTCCTCGAGCGGCTGGGCGAGGTCGGCGACCTGTTCGCCGCCCTGGCGCCGACGGATGCCGGGCCGCTCGCCTCGTACATCGCGAAGCGCTCCGCGGCGAAGACGCCCGAGCCCGTGCCGGACTCCCCCGCCGGCGCACCGTCCGCCGGCTCCGCGCGCTTCGTCATCCAGGAGCACCACGCCCGGCGCCTGCACTACGACCTGCGTCTCGAACGCGACGGCGTGCTCGTCAGCTGGGCGGTGCCGCGCGGCATCCCGGACTCCCCCTCGACGAACCATCTCGCGGTGATGACCGAGCCGCACCCGATGGAGTACCTGGGCTTCGCGGGCGAGATCCCGGCGGGCGAGTACGGTGCCGGGTCGATGTCGATCTGGGACACCGGCACCTTCGCGCTGGAGAAGTGGCGCGACGACGAGGTGATCTTCACCGCGACCGGTCGCGAGGGCGGTCCGCTCGGTTCGGTGCGGCTCGCCCTCATCCGCACGAGCGGCGACGGGGAGAAGTCGCAGTGGCTGCTGCACCGGATGAAAACGGATGCCGCGCCCCCCGCATCCGCTCCTCCGGCACCCGCGTCGCCGCCCTCCCCCGCCACGCCCCTCCCGCCCCCGTCGCCGATGCTCGCGACGACCTCCACCCCTCCCCTGGCGCGCCGGGCGGCGGAGCGATGGGGAGCCTGGGTCGAGTTCAAATGGGACGGCGTGCGGGCCCTCGGCATCTGGGACGGACAGACGCTGCGGCTGCGGGCCCGCAGCGGCACCGACATCACGGCGCGCTACCCCGAGGTGACCGCGGCGGCGGCGTTCGGTCCCGCCTCCTGCGTGGTGGACGGCGAGATCGTCGCTCTCGACGGACGCGGTCGACCGAGTTTTTCGCTGCTGCAGCACCGGATGCACCTGACGAAGACGCCCGAGATCGAACGCGAGGCGCGGCGGATCCCGGTGCAATACCTGCTGTTCGACGTCCTCGAAATCGACGGAAGGGATGCCGCGCCGCTGCCCCTCGCGCAGCGGAGGGAGCTCCTCGAACGGCTCGCCGCCGATGCGCACGAGCCGATCGTCCTCCCCCCGATCGCCGACGACGTCGACGACGCCCTCGCCACGGCGCGCGCGATGGATCTGGAGGGTGTCGTCGTCAAGGACCCGTCGTCGATCTACCGACGTGGTCAGCGCAGCGACCAGTGGCTCAAGGTCAAGCTCACCCTGATGCAGGAGATCGTGATCGGCGGCATCCGTCCGGGCAAGGGCGGTCGCTCAGGGGGGATCGGGTCGCTCCTGATGGGGATCCCGACGCCCGACGGGCTGCACTACGTCGGGCGTGTCGGCTCCGGCTTCGGCGACGCGACCCTCGCACGATTGGATGCCGCGCTCACCCCGCTGCGCACCGACGAGAACCCGTTCGTCGACGTCGGCCGGGAAGAGGCATCCGATGCGCTCTGGGTGCGCCCTGAGCTCGTCGGCGAGGTCGAGTACGCCGAGGCGACGCCGAACGGGACCCTCCGCCACGCGCGCTGGCGCGGTCTGCGACCCGACAAGACCCCGGACCAGGTCCGGATGGAGGACTGACCGGCGTCAGGCGTGGGCGTCGTGTTCGACGTGACCGGCGGGTTCGAGCTGGAACGTGGAGTGCGCGACGTCGAAATGCCGGGACAGGCAGGACTGCAGCTGCGACAGGAGTGCGCCGGCGCGATCGTCGGCGAAGTGGTCGGGTGCGACGACCACGTGGGCGGTGAACACCGGCGCGCCCCGGGTGAGCTGCCACACGTGGACGTCGTGGACGTCGACGACGCCCTCGGTGCCGAGGATGTGATCCCGGATGTCGGCGACTTTCGTCCCCGCCGGCGCGCGCTCCCCGAGCACGGCGAACACCTCGCGCAGCAGGGCGACGGCGCGGGGCACGATGAGGGCGGCGATGAGGAGGGAGGCCACGGCGTCCGCCGGCATCCATCCCGTCAGCCAGATGACCCCGGCGGCGAGGATGACGACGACGGAGCCGACCAGGTCGCCCAGCACCTCGAGGTACGCGCCGCGGACGTTGATGCTCGTGCGTTGAGCGGCGCTCAGGACGTAGAGCGAGACGCCGTTCGCGACGAGGCCGATGACCGCGACCACGAGCATCGGCAGACCCTGCACCTCGGCCTCGGCGGGGTCGACGAGGCGCGAGATCGCCTCGACCGCGATCCATCCGCCCAGCACGATCAGGATGACGGCGTTGAGCAGCGCGCCGAACACCTCGGCCCGCTGGTAGCCGTAGGTCTGGCGTTCGTCGGCGGGACGCGCCGCCACCGACGCCGCGATGAGGGCGATGACGAGACCCGAGCTGTCGGTGAACATGTGCCCGGCGTCCGCGAGGAGCGCGAGCGATCCCGTGAGGATCGCGCCGACGAGCTGGACGACGAGCACGGTCGCGGTGATGCCCAGCGAGACGGCGAGCAGACGGCGGGGATGTCCGCCGCGGATGCCGGTGGGCGCGTGATCGTGCATACCTCGAGGGTAGGGCGGGGCGGCCGACCTGCCGCCCGGTTCGGGCTACTCGGGAATGAGTCCGATTCTCAGGCTCAGCGGTATGCGCGGGCGGCCGTCAGAGCGCAGCCAGCAGCGGCGCCAGCGCCTCGAATGCGCGGGCGCGGTGCGACGTCGCGTTCTTCTCCGCCGCGGACAACTCCGCGGCCGTGCGCCCGCCGGCGTCGTCGGGCAGGAACACGGGGTCGTAGCCGAATCCGTTCCCACCCGCGGGAGCCGGCGCCAGCCGGCCCGGCCAGACCCCCGTCACCACGTGCTCCTCGCCGCCCGGGACGACGAGCGCGATCGTCGACACGAATTGCGCCGTCCGATGCGGGTCGGCGATGTCGGAGAGTTGATCGAGCAGCAGCTCGTAGTTCGCGACGCCGTCCTTGCGGTGCCCGGCCCAGTAGGCGGAGAACACCCCGGGCGAACCGCCCAGAACGTCGACGCTGATCCCGGAGTCGTCGGCCATCGCGGGGAGCCCCGTGTGGACGGCCGCCGCGCGCGCCTTGATCAGCGCGTTCTCGGCGAACGTCACGCCGTCCTCGACGGGCTCCGGTCCGTCGTAGCCGACGACCTCGAGGTCGGGCCGCGTCGCGGCGACGATCGCACCGAACTCCTCGACCTTGTGCGCGTTGTGCGTCGCCAGGACGATGCGGCTCACGCGCGCTCCTGCGCGAGGGCGGCGAGCTGGATGTCGCGGAGGTCGCCGCATCCGTTCACACCGAGGTCGAGCAGCGCGTCGAGCTCCCGCTTGTCGAAGGGCGCCCCCTCGGCGGTGCCCTGCACCTCGACGAACAGCCCGCGACCGGTGACGACGACGTTCATGTCGGTCTCGGCGCGGACGTCCTCGACATAGGCGAGGTCGAGCATGGGCTCACCGTCGATGATCCCGACCGAGACCGCCGCCACCGAGTCCAGGAGCGCCTTGGCGTTCTTCCCGACGAACCCCTTCGCCCGGCCCCACTCGATCGCATCCGCGAGGGCGACGTAGGCGCCCGTGATCGCCGCCGTGCGGGTGCCGCCGTCGGCCTGCAGCACGTCGCAGTCGATGACGATCGTGTTCTCGCCCAGCGCCTTCGTGTCGACGACCGCGCGGAGCGCGCGACCGATCAGCCGGGAGATCTCGTGGGTGCGGCCGCCGACCTTGCCCTTGATGGACTCGCGGTCGTTGCGGGAGTTGGTCGCGCGCGGCAGCATCGCGTACTCGGCGGTGACCCACCCCTTGCCCTTGCCGGTCAGCCAGCGCGGGACGCCGTTGGTGAAGGATGCGGTGCACAGCACCTTCGTGCCCCCGAAGGAGATGAGGGCCGACCCCTCGGCGTGGGCGTTCCAGCCGCGTTCGATGGTGACGGGGCGCAGCTGGTCGACGGCGCGGCCGTCGGCACGGGTGGTCTCGGTCATGAGGTCTCCTTCGGTAGGTCGATGGCACCGGTCTGGACGAGGCGGACACTGCTCACACCGCGTCCCATCAGCCGGTCGGCGAGGCGGAGGAAGTCCTCGGCGGAATCCCCCGTCGCCTCGTAGACGTGCGTCGGTTCCGCGTCGGGTCCGGCCAGCAGGTCGCGCGACACGAGCTGACGATAAACGTCCTTCGCGGTCTCGGTGTCGCTCGAGACGAGCGACACGTCCGGGCCCATCACGTAGCTGATGGCGCCCTCGAGGAACGGGTAGTGGGTGCAGCCGAGCACGAGGGTGTCGATCCCCGCGTGACGCAGCGGCGCGAGGTACTCCTCGGCGACGCGCAGGACGTCGGGCGTGTCCGTGACCCCCGCCTCCACGAAGTCGACGAAGCGCGGACAGGCCTGGGCGAAGACGCTCAGGCGCTCGTTGACGCCGAGCATGTCCTGGTACACGCCCGAGCCGATGGTGCCCGCGGTGCCGATGACGCCGATCCGCCCGTTGCGCGTGGTCGAGATGGCGGTGCGCACGGCGGGGCCGATGACCTCGACGACGGGCACGTCGTACCGCTCCCGCGCGTCGCGCAGGAGGGCCGCCGACGCGGTGTTGCAGGCGATCACGAGCATCTTCACGCCCTCGTCGACGAGGGCGTCGAGCACCTCGAGGCCGTAGCGCCGCACGTCGGCGATCGGTTTCGGTCCGTACGGGGAGTGCGCCGTGTCGCCGATGTAGAGCACCGACTCCCGCGGCAGCAGCTGCGAGACAGCGCGGGCGACGGTGAGGCCGCCCACTCCGGAGTCGAAGATCCCGATCGGTGCGTCCGTCACGATCGTCCAGCCTAGTCTCGCGCGGGGGTCCGCTCGCGCGTGGCTAGAGTGACGGCATGGGCATGTCCACGGCGCTGCTGACCGACCGCTACGAGCTCACGATGCTGGATGCCGCGCTGCGCGACGGCACCGCCGACCGCCGCTGCGTGTTCGAGCTCTTCGGCCGCCGCCTCCCGGGCGGACGCCGCTTCGGTGTCGTCGCGGGAACCGGGCGACTGCTCGCGGAACTCGCCGACTTCCGGTTCGAGGAGGCGGAGCTCGCCTTCCTCCGCGACCACCGCATCGTCAGCGCCGAGACCATCCGCTTCCTCGAGGACTACCGCTTCCGCGGGACGATCAGCGGGTACCGCGAGGGAGAGCTCTACTTCCCCGGCTCGCCGATCCTCACGGTCGAGGGCTCGTTCGCCGAGGCCGTCATCCTCGAGACCCTCGCCCTCAGCATCCTCAACCACGATTCGGCGGTCGCCACCGCTGCGGCGCGCATGAGCATCGCCGCCGGCGACCGCCCGCTCGCCGAGATGGGGTCGCGCCGTGCGGCGGAGCGCTCCGCCGTCGCCGCGGCGCGGGCCGCCTACATCGCGGGCTTCTCCGCGACGAGCAACCTCGAGGCCGGGCGCACCTGGGGCATCCCGACCATGGGGACGGCCGCACACGCGTGGACACTGCTCCACGACACCGAGGAGGACGCCTTCCGCAGCCAGATCGACGCGCTCGGCACCGACACGACGCTCCTCGTCGACACCTACGACATCCGCCAGGGCGTCGAGACGGCGATCCGCGTGGCGGGCACGGGCCTCGGAGGCGTGCGCCTCGACTCGGGAGACCTCCCGACCGTCGCCGCGTCGGTGCGCGCGCAGCTCGACGAGCTCGGCGCCACGGGCACCCGCATCACCGTGACGAGCGACCTCGACGAGTTCGCGATCGCGGCACTGGCGGCATCCCCCGTCGACGCCTACGGCGTCGGGACCTCGGTCGTGACGGGATCGGGCACTCCGACCGCGGGCATGGTCTACAAGCTCGTCGCACGGCAGGGCGCCGACGGCGGGTGGGTCTCCGTCGCGAAGGCCTCGACGTCGAAGGCGTCCGTGGGCGGACGCAAGGCTGCGTTCCGCACCCGCGTCGACGGGGTCGCGACGGGCGAGGTGGTCGCCGTCGCCGCCGGCTTCGACGAGCTCGACACGCCCGCAGCCCACCCCGGTGCCCGTCCGCTGCAGGTCGCTCTGGTCCAGCAGGGCGAAGCGGATGCCGCGCACCTCGGACCCGACGGCGTCGCCGCCGCACGGGCGCATCACCTGCGCGTGCGGGAGGAGCTGCCCGTCACCGCTCTCGCCCTCAGCCGCGCCGATCCGGCGCTGCCGACGGCCTACGAGGTGAGCGAGGCGTAGATCTCCTTGCACGTGGGGCACACCGGGAACTTCTCGGGGTCGCGCCCCGGCGTCCACTTCTTGCCGCACAGCGCGCGAACGGGCTTGCCGGTGATCGCCGATTCGAGGATCTTGTCCTTCTTGACGTAGTGCGAGAACCGCTCATGGTCACCCGGCTCGATGGACTCCTCGCGGATGAGCTCCTCGAGCTCACGGTCGAGTGTGGCGAGGCCGCCCTGATCCGGGCTGTCGATCGGCGTGCTCATTCCCCCGAGTGTACTGCCGGCGGGACCCTCGTGGACGGGGGTCAGTGCGTTTCGACGAACTCCATGAGGCGGCTCGTGCGGCGCTCGAAGACCGCCCCGCCGACGGCGATCCCAACCGCCAAGACCGTCACCCCCACACCCATGCCGGCCCAGAAGGACGTCCATGCGGCGCCCTCGTCGCCGCCGAGCGCGAGCCAGCCCGACCACAGCGCGGGGACGGAGAGGATGATCGCCCCGAACAGGACCGCCGCCTGAGCGACCGACCCGCCCGTGCGCTGCGGCTGCTCGAACGGTCCTTCTCCGGGACGGGAGACCGCGTAGGGCGCGGCCGCAGACGCCACAGAGCTGAGGCCGAGACCCGTCGCGAAGAGCGAGACGCAGACTCCGACGAGGGCCGGGAGCACCACCCACCGCCCGTGGACCCAGATCGAGAGGGTGATGGCGAGCGCCAGGAGCGGCACCCCGAGGAGCAGAACGGGGACGAGGCGCCCCACCCGGTCGGCGACGCCGCGGACACCGGCGGAGATGTGCAGCCAGATCCCGGTCGAGTCGTACGCGAGGTCGTTGTGCACGAGCCAGCCGAGGAACAGCGCGAGGATCGGCGGCGGGATCAGCACGACGGTCGACAACGGCACGCCCACCACCAGGAGCGGCAGCACGATGAGGACGGAGGCGATGGGAACGACCACGACGTTGGCGAGGTGCCGAGGGTCGCCCGACCAGTACACGATGCTGCGCGCGGCGATCGCGCCGCCGGGGGTGCCGGGCATGACGGCGAACCAGCCGAGTCCGCGACGCTCGCGCACCGGTACCTCGCGCTCCGTCGCGCTCATCATGATCTGGACGAGCAGCCGCCACGCACCCGCCAGCGCGAGCACGGTCACGAAGGCCACGAGGACCGAGACGACGAGGTCGCCGCCGGTGCGCAGCGGGATGGCGACGGCTGCCCCGAGAGGCGTCGCGCCCAGCACCTGCGCCGCCTCAGCGAGCTGCGAGGGCAGACCCCCGGACCACTCGAGCGAGAAGGCGAACACGGCCACGGGGATGACGACGATCGCGGCCGCTGTGACCATCAGGCCCGTGAGCTGCGGCGACCTGCGCTCGCGGAGGGCGAGGACGGAGACGGCCATCGCGCACCGCGCGGCGAGGACGTTCGTGGCGACGAACAGCACCGCGGCCAGGACGGCGAGGGCGGGTGACGCCCCGTGACCGATCCACGCCACCGACATCGCGACCGCAACCGCGATCGTGACCAGTCCCGGCAGTCCGAAGGGGGATGCCGCCACCACCGACCACGCGACGATCCGAGGCTCGACGCCCGTCACGACGAACCGCCGAGGGTCGAGAGGATCGTCGGCCCCCGTGAAGAGCGGTACGAGGAGGAAGCCGCCGACGATGAGCGATCCGCCCACGACGACGAGCGTCGCGGCATCCGCATCCGGAACGCGGTCGAGCCGGACGAGCGCGACGCAGACCGCCGCCACGGCGACCGCCAGGATCCCGAAGGCGGCCAGGCGGCGGACGAGCACGCCGGGGCGGGCGTTCAGCGAACCCGCGAGCAGCGCGAGCCTCAGTCGGAGTACGTGTGCAACCACTCGAGGCCTTCCACGTCGCTGAGTCCGCCGGACAGCTGGACGAAGCGCTCCGCGAGGGTGTGATCGCCGCGGACCTCGTCGACGGATCCATGGGCCAGCACCTGGCCGGCGACGATCACGGCGACGCCGTCGCAGACGCGCTCGACGAGCTCCATGCCATGGCTCGAGAGGATGACGGTGCCACCGCGCGCCACGTATGCCGTGAGGATCTCGAGAATCACCTCGCTCGAGACGGGGTCGACCGCCTCGAAGGGTTCGTCCAGCACGAGCAGGCGGGGAGCATGGATCATCGCGCCCGCGAGCATGATCTTCTTCGTCATGCCCGCCGAGTAGTCCGACACCGGCCGCACGAGCGCCGCGGTCAGGTCGAAGGCGCGGGCAAGGTCTTCCGTCCGCTCGGCGACGACGGCCGGGCGGAGCCCGCGCAGGACGCCGTAGTAGTGCAGCAACTGCCGCCCGGTGAGGCGGTCGAACGTGCGCAGCCGGTCGGGCAGGACCCCCATCAGCGCCTTCGCCGCGCGGGGATCCCGCTGCAGGTCGACCCCGCCGACGACGATCGTCCCGGCATCGGGCCGCAGCAGACCGGCGATCATCGACAGCGTCGTCGTCTTCCCCGCACCGTTGGGCCCGACCAGCCCGTAGAAGGTGCCGGCGGGGATCTCGAGGTCGACGGCGTCGACGGCCCGCGTCCGACCGAACGACTTCGAGACCTTCTCCAGTCGCAGTGCCGGGGCGGGATCGGATGCGTCGAGGCCCGCCTCGGCGCCGTCGAGGTCGAGGACGGCCGTCGCCGTCTCGAGCGCGCCGGCGTCGGTCGCCGTGTCGTCGTCCGTCGCGGTCTCGTCAGCCGGGACCGGCTCGGTCTCCGGCGCGGGCTCGACCTCGGGTTCAACCTCGGGCTCCATCACGGGCTCGGTTTCGAGCTCGAGGACGGTCTCCGGCTCGGCTTCCACGTCGGGCTCGGATTCGATCTCGGGTTCGGTCTCGGGCTCGGTCTCGGGCTCGGTTTCGACGCCGGCCGAGGGTGCGACCTCGGGTTCAGGTTCGGATGCGGAGACGTGCTCGGTTTCGGCTGGAGACTCGTATTCGCCGTCGGGCTCGCCGTCAGCCTCGGGCTCGGGCTGAGCCTCGGGTTCGGCCTCGGGCAGCACCTCCTGCTCCGACACCGGCTCCGACGTCGCGTCGTCCTGGTCGGCGGGGTCCTCACCCGGGTCGCGAGAGGCCTCCTCAAACCGCGCAGCGGCGAGGGCGGCCGGCACCTCGGGCTTGGGCGGCAGGGCCTGCGCGACCTCGTCGACGGGTACGGGCGGAGGCGGCGGAACCGGGTTGTCGGCGCCGGACACGGGAGCCTTCTTGCGGGGCGGTCGTGTCTTGGGAGGCGTCACCCCTCAAACTTAGCAAGCCCGACCGGTGCGACTTCCGGCGCACGCCACAGGGGGTCGCACTATCACGAATGCACAACGTCGGGCCAGGATACGGGCCCTTTTCAGGTGACACCGATAGCATCGAGGGCGGCACGAAGATGTGTCTTTCCGATGTACGGACAGTGACCACATCGTCAGGAGCACCCCGTGACCAAGATCGTCATCCTCGCAGCCGGCATGGGCTCGCGCCTCGGCCGCAGCCTGCCCAAGCCGCTGACCGCGCTGAGCGACGGCCGCAGCATCATGGGGCAGCAGCACGACAACATCCGCGCGGCATTCGGGCCCAAGGCCCACATCACCACGGTGGTCGGCTACCGTGCCGAGACCATCGTCGAGGCCTTCCCCGACGTCGACTACGTCTACAACGACCGCTACGACCAGACCAACACGTCCAAGAGCCTGCTGCGTGCCCTCAAGGCGACGGGCAAGTCCGGTGTCCTCTGGATGAACGGCGACGTCGTGTTCGATCCGCGTGTGCTCGGCCGGGCCCTGGCGCTCATCGAGGCGGACCAGTCCTTCGTGACGGTGAACACCTCGAAGGTCAGCGACGAAGAGGTCAAGTACACCGTCGACGCGGACGGCAACATCGCCGAGCTGTCGAAGACCGTCGTCGGCGGCCTCGGCGAAGCGGTCGGGATCAACTACATCTCGCGCGCCGACAAGCCGGCGCTCATCGCTCAGCTGGGCCACGTCGACAACCAGGACTACTTCGAGCGGGGTCTCGAGCTCGCGATCGCCGAGAACGGCCTGAAGCTGCGGCCCCTCGACATCTCCGACCTGTACGCCGTCGAGGTCGACTTCGCGGAAGACCTCGATCGGGCGAACCTCTACGTCTGAGGCAGCGGACGATGCGTCCCGGCGCATCGTGAGATCCACCATGAGTGACGTCCCCCGCATCCACTCCCTTCCGGACGGGGCGCCCTGGGCGGGCGGGCTCCCCCCGGAGGGTTCCCCCGAGCACCCGTGGATGATCCGACTGCTCGACCGCGTGCTCGCGGTGCAGCGGCCAGCCGTCCTCGCGCACCTGCGGACGATCCGCGCGCGGCATCCCGAAGCGACCCCGGCCGAGATGGGCCGGATCCTCGAGCGTCGTTACCTCGCCACCGTCACGACCGGCGGTGCCGCCGTTGGCGCCACCGCCGTCGTGCCCGGCATCGGCACGGGCGTGACGCTCGCGCTCAGCGGTGCCGAGACCGTCGGATTCCTCGAGGCGACAGCCCTGTTCGCACAGTCCCTGGCGGAGGTGCACGGAATCCGCGTCAACGATCCCGACCGAGCCCGTGCACTCGTGCTGACCCTCATGGTGGGTCGCGAGGGTGTCGACTTGGTGAGCCAATTCGCCCGCCAGGTGAGCGGCACCGGCCCGGCCCGCGATGCGTACTGGGGCCAGATGATCACGACGTCGCTGCCGCGAGCGATGGTCGGTCCCCTCATCGACCGCCTCAAGGGCGCCTTCCTCCGTCGATTCGCCGCCCAGGGCAGCGCGTCCCTCCTCGGGCGGGCACTCCCCTTCGGCATCGGTGCGGTCATCGGCGGCGGCGGCAACCACATCCTCGGCCGACGGGTCATCGTCGGAGCCCGGCGCGCCTTCGGTCCGCCGCCGCTCGAGTTCCCGGCGGAGCTCACGGCCGTCGCTCCGCGTCGGCTGCCGCGATCCCGCAGGAAGCGACACGGCGACGACCCTGCCCTCAGCGGGTAGCGTGGCCGCGTGCTCCCCACCCTCGTGGCCCTTCTGATCGCCAACGCCCTGTTCAACGTGCTCGTGTGGCCGACGTTCTTCCGTCGCGTCTCTCGCGACACACGGGCGCGGGACGCGCAGGGCCGACCGACCCGGTTCCTCGTCGTGCACGCCGTCCTCATCGGCGTCGCCCTGCTGCTCGCGGCGGCATCCCTCGTCGTCGGCGTCCTGGCCGCCACCGGCGTCGGCAGCTGACCGTCGCGGGGCTGCACACCCGGCCCGGCGCGCGCAAGTGGTGTGGAGGTGGCGCGCGGACTGACTAGCGTTGTCGAGTGGTCACGACTCCCTCGCAGCAGCCGTCCGGCCGGATCCAGAGCCTGGACGGACTTCGCGGAGTGGCCGCCCTCGTCGTGCTCCTGCACCACTGGCTGCTGATCGCGGAGCCGCTGCTGGAGGGAACCGTCAGCTGGGCGGTCATCTCCCAGTCCCCCGTCAAACTCCTCACGGCCGGCAACGAAGCGGTCCTCGTCTTCTTCGTGCTCTCGGGACTCGTGGTGGTCCTGCCGGTCTTCAAGGAGAACTTCTCCTGGATGGGTTTCCTCTCGGCCCGCGTCGTCCGCCTCTACGGACCCGTCATCGCCTCGCTGGCCCTGAGCGCGATCCTGATCCTCCTGGTCCCCCGCGACCCGTCGCGTATGCCGCCGGGGTCCTGGATGGCGGAGACGCACGCGGACAGCGTGTCGGCGGGATCGTTCCTGGCGCAGGCATCGCTCGTTCCGCGTCAGTATCCCCTCAACAACCCGTTGTGGTCGCTCCACTGGGAACTGCTCTACTCGATCGTCCTGCCGCTGGCGACGGCTCTGGCTCTGCTCGTGCGGCGGCACGCGCTCGCGGCGGTCATCGTCTGCTGCGCCCTGAGCGTCGTCGGGCGCCTCTTCGAGCAGAGCGAACTGCTCTACTTCCCCGTCTTCGTGATCGGGACGATCATGGCTGCGCGGATGCCGGACCTGCTCGCCTGGGTGGAACGCCCCCGCCCGCGCTGGTTCATGCCGCTGTTCACCCTGGTGAGCGCCCTCATGCTCATCGGCAGCTGGCTGGCGCGCCCGATCTTCCCCAGCGGCACCGACCTCAATCACCTGCTGTGGGCGTTGGCCGCACCGGGTGCCGCCGGCATCGTGCTGGTCGCGCTCGCGTGGGGGCCGGCGATCCGGCTCTTCGAGACACGCCCGATCCAGTGGCTCGGCAAGATCTCCTTCAGCCTCTACCTCGTCCACGTGCCGGTGCTCGCCACCCTCGCCTTCGCGTTCGGATCCGAGGCCTGGGGGCTCGTCGGTCTTGTCGGCATCCCCCTCAGCCTCCTGGTCGCCTGGGGGTTCTACGAGGCGGTCGAAGCTAGAATGCACAAGGCGGCGCGACGCGTTCACCGAGCAGTTGCGGCGCGAGCGCGTCGCCGGGCCGGAGAAGTCGCGCCCTGACCTGCCGTCGACGAGAGCACAGCACCCCTCATGCGTTCGCCCCTTCCGCCCGCCGTCACCCGTGCCATCCGCTCCGCCCTCACCCGCGCCAAGCGCGTGCCGACCTCCGAACTCATCGCCTGGTCCCGGTCGCGGCCGATCCGGCATCGGACGGTCCTCTACGAGTCCTTCGCGGGCAACGGTGCGCTCTGCAATCCCGAGGCGATCTTCCGGGCCCTCCTCGCCGATCCCGAGTTCGCCGACCTGACGCACATCTGGGCGATCAGTGACGCGGATGCCGCAGCCGCCCTCCGCGCGGAGTTCGCCGGCGACCGGCGGGTCGAGATCGTCTCCCGGGGCAGCGGCGCCTATTGGCGTGCGGTGTCGACCGCGGGGTACCTCATCAACAACGCGACCTTCCCGACGGCATTCAGCAAGCGGGTGGGACAGGTCTACCTGAATACCTGGCACGGCACTCCGCTGAAGCTGATGGGCTTCGACATGCCGGGCGGCGCACGGGAGTCCGCCAACACCCTGCGGAACCTGCTGAACGCCGACTACCTCCTCGCGGCGAACCCCTTCATGGCCGAGACCATGTACGAGGACGCCTATCAGCTGCGCAACGTCTACCGGGGCGCGATCATCGAAGAGGGCTACCCCCGCATCGACCGTCAGCGGATGCCCGAGGCGGAACGCGTCGCTCGGATCGCCGACCTGGGGAGCCGTCTGGGCATCGAGCTCACAGGCCGGCGCATCGTCCTGTTCGCACCGACGTGGCGAGGCAGTTCGTTCCAGGCGCCGGACGCCGACCTCGCCCATCTCGCCGACCAGGCGGCGGGCCTGCAGCGACAGCTCGGCGACGACGTCGTCGTCCTCCTCAAGACCCACCAGGTGGTCCACCGCGCGGCCAGCGGCATCCCGGCACTGCGCCGCCTGCTCGTTCCCAACACGACGCCGACCAACGTGCTCCTCGGTCTCGCGGACGCCCTCGTGACCGATTACTCGTCGATCTTCTTCGACTACCTCGCGACCGATCGGCCGATCGGCTTCCTCGTGCCCGACGGCGACGCCTACGGCGCCGAGCGCGGCACCTACATGCCGCTCGACGAGCTGCCCGGTCCGGTGCACACCGACCCCGAGGCGCTCGGGCGCGACCTGGCCGCGCTCCTGGCCCCCAGTGCTCCAGCGCACCCGCGGTACGCGGACTGGGCCCGCCGCTTCGTACCCCACGAGGACGGCGGAGCCACGTCCAGGGTCATCGACGTCGTGTTCCGGGGCCGCACCGCCGAGCGCCGGGTCCGCCCCGTGCGCCGCGACGAGCGTCCGCGCCTGCTTTTCTACCTCGGCGGCATGCGTCTGAACGGCATCACGACCGCAGCCGTCAACCTGCTGAACTCGCTCGACACCGAGAAGTACGACGTGACGGCGCTCATGGCGTTCCCGCGCGGCGCGACGACCACGCACAACCAGTCGCGGCTCGACCCGGGCATCCGGCAGGTCTTCCGCGTCGGCGGCATGAACGGGCTGAAGGCCCGTCAGATCATGCGGCGCGTCGCCGACGTCAGCACCGACCCGCTGCGAGCCCACCGGCGACTCGGCCACCGCACGCTCTGGCGCGACGAGTGGACGCGCATCTTCGGGTCCGCCACGTTCGACTGGGTCGCCGACTTCAGCGGATACAGTCCGTTCTGGGCCCACCTGATGCTCCACTCGCCGCGCGCCGTCCGCGCCATCTGGCTGCACAACGAGATGGCCGCCGATCGCGACCGCACGGTCAACGGCAAGCAGCCGTTCCGCCGCTCCCTCGGCCGCGTGTTCGCCATGTACCGGGCCTACGACCAGCTCGTCTCGGTGTCGCCCGCCCTCACCGACCTCAACCGCGCCGAGCTGGCGGAGTACGCCCCCGGCGACCGGTTCGTCACCCTGCGGAACCTGCCCGATATCGTGCCCGCGGCCGCGCTCGACGAGCGCGACGAGGAAGGCGAGGAGCCGGAGGAGGATGCCGCGCTCGGCGAGACGCTCGACGCCGCCCTCGCCGTGCCGGGGATCCGCAGGTTCGTCACGGTCGGACGGCTCTCGACCGAGAAGAACCACGCGCGCCTGATCCGCGCCTTCGCCCTCCTGTCCGCGACCGAACCCGACACCCAGCTGCTCGTCGTCGGCGGAGGGCCCCTCCGTCGCGACCTGGAGCAGCAGGTCCGCGACGCGGGGCTCACCGGACGCGTCATCCTGACGGGGCCGCTGCGGGACCCGGCATCCGTCATGCGGCGGTGCGACTGCTTCGTCCTCTCGAGCGACTACGAGGGCCAGCCCATGGTCCTCATCGAGGCAGCGCAGCTGGGCCTCCCGATCGTCTCGACCGCCTTCGGATCCGCCCGCGGTGCGCTCCCCGGCGACGACATGCACATCGTCGACCGCGAGGACACCGCCCTCGCCGCGGGGATGGCGGACTTTCTCGCCGGGCGCGTGGCACCGGCATCCCTCGACGTCGCGGCCTACACCGCCGAGGTGCTCGCCCAGTTCGACGCTCTCATCCCCCGTACCCCCGGCGCGTCGTGACCGTCGACGCCCCTGTGCCGGCGCCCGGATCGGGAGTCACGTTCGTCATGCCCGTGCTGAACGAACGGGACTACCTCGAGCGCGCGGTGCAGACGGTTCTCCAGCAGGACGTCGACGGACCCGCGGAGCTCATCCTGGCGCTCGGCCCCTCGAGCGACGGGACGACGGAGCTCGCCGGGCGACTGGCCGCGGCGGATCCCCGCATCCGTCTCGTGGAGAACCCGCAGGCCGACATCCCGGTGGCCCTGAACCTCGCGATCCGCGCCGCGCGGCATCCCACGATCGTGCGGGTCGACGCGCACTCCGAACTCGCCCCGGGGTACACGCGGCGTGCGCTCGCCACCCTCGAGCGCGCTCGCGCCGCGAACGTCGGTGGCGTGATGCGCGCCGACGGGCGCACCCCGTTTCAACGCGCGGTGGCGATCGCCTACAACTCCCCCGCCGGCCTCGGTGGCGGGGCGTATCACGTCGGGGCGCCGGAGGGCCCGGCCGAATCGGCCTACCTCGGCGTCATGCGACGCGAGGTGCTCGAGGAAGTCGGACTGTTCGACGAGTCGATCCGCCGCGGCGAGGACTGGGAACTCAACCTCCGCATCCGTCGGGCCGGCTACCGCGTCTGGTTCGACCCCCAGCTGGCCGTGACGTACTGGCCGCGCGAGAGCTGGGCGCGCCTGGCGCGGCAGTTCGTCGCAACGGGGACCTGGCGCGGTGAGCTCGTCCGCCGGTTCGGGCGGCTCAACTCGCTCCGCTTCTTCGCACCGCCCGCGTTGGTCGCCGCCGTCGTGGCGAGCCTCGTGATCGCGGTGCTGCAGGTCACCGGCCTGGTGAGCGGTGTCGCCTCGGCGGTCCTGTCGGTCGTCCACCTGCCGATCGCGCTCTACATCCTCGGTGTCCTCGGCTTCAGCGTCGTCGCCGGGCGGTCGTTGCGGGAACGCGCCTGGCTGGCCGTGGTCCTGCCCACCATGCACCTCTCCTGGGGGGCGGGCTTCCTCGTCGGCCTCGTGCGGGGGGCGAAGGACACGATCGACACGTCGCGGTTGGATCGCAACACGCCCCTGCCGTGACGACAGCCGTCACGGCAGCGGCGAGGCGTCAGTCGCGCGAGATCATGCCCTGGTCGAGGAGGCGCGCGACGACACGCTCGGCGGCGCGGCCGTCGTCCCGCGCATTGAACCGTGCGCTCCAGGAGGCGTAGCGCTCCGCGAACCGCTGGGGAACGTCCGGATCGTTCAGTCCCGCCGTCAGCTCGTCCTGCGTCGCCGCGAGCGGCCCCGGTGCCCGTTCGGCCAGGTCGAAGTAGAACCCGCGGAGCCTGCCGCGGTAGTGCTCCAGGTCGGGCACGAAGAAGTGGACCGGTTTGCCGGTGGCGGTGAAGTCGAACATGACGGAGGAGTAGTCCGTGATGAGCGCATCGGCCGCCAGGAGGAGCGCCGAGATGTCGGGGTACCCGGTGACGTCGACGACGCGCGGCCCCGTCGCATCCGCGCCGGGGAGGAGGGTCCGCGAGTGGCCTCGCACGAGGAAGGTGGCCCCGGCATCCTGCGCGAGCTTCTGCAGGTCGAGGAAGTCGACCATCTGCTCGCGGTCGTCACGCCACGTCGGCGCGTAGAGGAGGACGCGCTCGTCCGGCCCGACGCCCAATGCGCGGCGGACGGCGTCACGATCCCCGCTGAGCAGCACGTCGTTGCGGGGATAGCCCTCCACCCACACGGGCCGCCGACCGAAGGCGTAGGCGGTGCGGAGGATGCGGGCCGCGTACGGGTTCTGCGCGAGCAGCACGTCCCACCGCCGGCTCTCGCGGACGACGGCGAGAGCACGACGCGGGTCGAACCCGGGCCGGTCGAGGGCGAGCCGCTTCAGCGGTGTGCCGTGCCAGGTCTGCAGGACGCGTTGGCCGGGACGCCGGACGAACCGACGGCGCAGCCAGTCGTTGACGACCAGCAGGCGCGCCGCACCGCGCGCGCGCCACCACTCCGGGGACCCCTCGACCACGGCGACGGCGCCGGGCGGCACCTCGACCGACCGGTCGACGACGCTCCAGTAGCGGACGACGGTCGGGGCGATCCGCGCGATCTCGGCGTCGATCGCCCGCGGGTTGCAGCTGGCGTTGCGGCCGTAGAAGCTCTCGAAGAAGACCGCGTTCTCGAGGTCGTCCGATCGGTCGGCGTAGGCCCGCTCGAGCGCAGCCTGCCCGGCGGGCGCGGCGTCGGCCTCGGTCAGCGGCGGGCCGACGATCACCTGCCCGTCCCGGACCTCGACGGCGAGAGTCTCCGCCACCGTGCGCGCCAGCGGAGCGATCTCCGCCGAGCCCGGCGCGGGACCGTCGAGCTCGAGGCGGTAGGTGCCGCTGGGCAGCGCGAGCTCGGGCCTTCCCCACCGCGACACCCGCAGCGGGAGGACGGCGCGCCAGCCGGCGTCCGTCGCCGAGATCGACGCCGCGGAGACGGCTCGAGGCCCCGCGGCACGGAGCCCGGCAGGAGCGGGGCCGCGACCCTCGAACTGCAGCGCGTCCCCGGCCACCAGCGACACCCGGATCATCCTCGACCCCTTCCCCGGCGCGTGGTCGACAGTCCGCGGCGGATGGCGGCGTGGACGCGCTCGGCGTTGCGGCCGTCGCGGTAGGCGTGGACCTGGGCGCTCAGCGCCTCGGCACGCGCGACACGGCGCTCGCGCTCGCGGTCGTCGCCCAGCACCGCCGTGACCTGCGCCATGACACCCGTCCAGTCGACGGCGACGTCCTCGCCCGCGACGTCCCGGTAGCGACCGTAGAACCCGCGCTCGGCGGCGTAGCGGGCCTCGTCCGGTGCGAAGAACACCACCGGTACCGGCACGAGCGCCGTGTCGTAGACGAGCGACGAGTAATCCGTGATGAGGACGTCGAGGGCCGGGAGGGCCGGGGTCACGTCCGGCAGCAGGTCGGAGCCGAGCAGACGGATGCGGTCGCCCGCCGCCCCGGCGCGGTACTCCCCCGCCCCCAGCGGATGCGATCGCACGAGCAGCACGGCGTCGACGCGCTCGAGCGCGGTCGAGATCGTCTGCCACTCGCTCGAGGTCGGCACGGCCGGATCGGGCTCGCCGTCGCGCCACGTCGGCGCGTAGAGCACGACTCGGGCGCCGCCGAGCGGCCCCACGAGCGCCTCGACGTCCGTCCGGGCCTCGGCGGCGGAGCGCCCGCTCGAGAGCACGTCGACACGGGGCTCGCCCGTGACGAGCACCCGGTCGTGACCGAGCCCGAACGCCGACTCCAGCCGACCGCGGACGAGGTGCGAGGCCGCGGGGAGCAGACGGATGCGTCGCTGGGTCCGCCGATAGGCGATCCGCAGAATGCGGGCGAGCCCCGGAATCGGCAGGGGGGCGCGCGCCGTGACCTTGGAGTCGAGACCGAGTCGCTTCAACGGGATGCCGTGCCAGAGCTGCACGAGGTAGGACCCGGACGTGGCGTAACGGTTCACGTCGCCGGCGCCGTGCGTGACGACCACGACACGAGCGCGCGCCGTGAGCCAGAAGCCCCGCAGCCCGCGTTTGGGGGCCGACGGGATGCCCGCTCGGCGCGCGGCATCCGCGTCGGCATCCGACCCGGTGAGCCACACCGCACGTTCGCCCGCAGCGGCCGCGACGTGCCACAGCGCGAGGGCGCCCTCGCCGATCCCGACGGCGGAGCCGAAGACCCACAGGTCCCGGGAGCGCGGGATGACACGGGTGAGGACGAGCCCGAGGACGTGGAGCGGAAGCCTCATCACCTGGGCGGCATTGCCCGACGCGAACGAGAAAGACCCCACCCCGCGAGCCTATCGCGGGGTGGGGTCGTGACTCGGACGGGCTACTCGGTCAGCTCGCCGAGGGTGACATCGGCGCTCTGCGTCTTGCCGTCGCGGACGTAGACGAGACTGGCCTTCGCGCCCGCCGCCAGCGCGCGGACCTGGGCGGTCAGATCGGTCGCGTCGCGGACCGGGACGCCGTTGAACTCGGTGACGACGTCGCCCGCCTTCAGACCTGCCTGTGCCGCGGCACCACCCGAGGTGACGTCGCTGATGAGGGCCCCCGCGACGGTGCTGTTCTCGGCGTCCGCGGCGTTGCCGACCATCGCGCCGAGCAGACCGTGGCTGGCGGAGCCGTCCGCGATGATCTCGTCCGTGACCCGCTTGACGATGTTCGACGGGATGGAGAACCCGACGCCGATCGATCCAGCCTCGCTCGAGGAGGACGAGCCGCCGCCCGCCGTCGCGATCGCGACGTTGATGCCGATCAGGTCGCCGGTGTCGTCGACGAGCGCACCGCCGGAGTTGCCGGGATTGATGGCCGCGTCGGTCTGGATGACGGCGATCGAGATCGTGCCCGAGGATCCGGAGCCGCGCTCCTGACCCTGGCCGAAGTCGAACTGGAACGGCGACTCGCCGTTCTGGCCCTGGTCCTGCTGCTGCTCACCGGAGTCGGGGACGGCCGAGGACGCGATCTGGATCGAGCGGTTCAGCGCGCTGACGATACCGGTGGTGACGGTGTTCGACAGACCCAGCGGAGCGCCCACGGCGACGGTCGTGTCACCGACGTTGAGCTTGCTCGAGTCGGCGAAGGTGATCGGGGTCAGCCCGCTCGCCCCCGTCAGCTTGATCACGGCGAGGTCGTAGATCGGGTCGGTCCCGACGATCTTCGCGTCGTACACACGGCCGTCCGACGTGGTGACCCGGAGGGCGGCGTCGGAGCTCGCCCCGTCGAGGGTGACCACGTGCGTGTTGGTGACGATGTAGCCGTCGGAGCTGAGGATCACGCCCGATCCGGTGCCGCCGCCGTCCGACGACGTCGCACTGATCGTCACGACGCTCGGCAGGGTCTTGGCCGCGATCCCCGTCGTCTGGTTCACGTTGTCGGGATCGTTGACCGTGACGGTCGTCGATCCGCGCGAGACCGAGGTGCTGCTGTTCGCAGCGAACATGTCGTTGCCGATCGCGGCACCGCCGAGACCAGACACCGCGCCGACGATGGCGGCGGCGACGAGGACGGCGACGATCTTGCCGGAGCCGACCTTGGCCTCGGCCGCACGGGGCGCGTGAGCGTCGGGCTGGGGCGCGGTCGGCTGATCGGAGAAGCTCGCTCCCGGTGCGTGCTGTCCGCTCCCCTGCGAGCCGTGCGAGATCCAACCGCCGCCCGCGTGCGGGGCGCCGGATGCCTGCGGGCCGGCGGCCGACGGACCGGCGGCGCCCGAGTCGGGCAGCGGCGGACGCGGCGGCACGGGGGCACCGGCCGTGTTCGGGTCGGGGATGTTCGAATCGCTCATGGGACTGCTCCTTCTTCGAGGCGACTTCAGAGTGCTCCCGGAGTCTGTGGACCAGCTATGCCGACCCTCCGATCAGCCTATGGGAGTGGATGACGCCCCGGGTCGCGCCCGCGGAAGCCGCCCGGCGCCGGGCGATACGCTGGGCCGGTGCTGCACATCCCCGGTGCCTGGCAACGCGCAGCCCGCGGCGCCGGCCTCCTCGCCCCCGACGGGACGCTCGCGGCGACGATCTTCGCGGAGATCACCGCCGCCGCCGTCCGCCACGACGCGATCAACCTCGGCCAGGGCTTCCCCGACGAGGACGGTCCCGCCGACGTGCTCGCCGCCGCCGTCGACGCGATCCGTTCCGGCGTCAACCAGTACCCGCCGGGACGGGGGATGCCGGTGCTCCGAGAGGCCGTCGCGGATCACCAGCACCGCTTCTACGGCATCGACCTCGACCCCGAGCGGCAGATCCTCATCACGGCGGGAGCGACCGAGGCGCTGACGGCGACCCTCCTGGCCCTGCTGGAGGGACCGGACGATGAAGTGGTCGTCTTCGAGCCCTACTACGACTCCTACGCCGCCGCGATCGCCCTCGCGGGGGCCCGGCTCGTCCCCGTGCCGCTGCGCTGGCCCGACCTCGAACCCGACCTCGCCGATCTGGGCGCGGCGGTCGGCGAGCGGACCCGGATCATCCTCGTCAACGACCCGCACAACCCGACCGGAACGGTGTTCTCCGCGGAGGTGCGCGCCGAGATCGTGCGCTTGGCCGCACACCACGACGCCCTGATCGTCACCGACGAGGTCTACGAGCACCTCGTGATCGACGGGACGCACACGCCGATCGCGACGCTTCCCGGCGCCGCCGAACGGACCCTCACGATCTCCTCGGGCGGCAAGACCTTCCGCACGACCGGATGGAAGGTGGGGTGGGTGAGCGGCCCGGCCGACCTCGTCGACGCCGTCCTCGCGGTCAAGCAGTATCTGACCTATGTGAACGGCGCACCGTTCCAACCCGCGATCGCCGTCGGCCTCGGGCTGCCGGACGCCTACTTCGACGACCTCGCCGCGACGCAGCGGGAGCGGCGGGACCTGCTCGGCGAGGGCCTGATCGCCGCCGGCTTCGACGTGTCGACACCGGCCGGGTCGTACTTCACCGTCGCCGACGTCGGTCCGCTGCTGGATGCCGGAGAGGATGCGGCCGGGTTCTGCCGCACGCTGCCCGAACGGGTGGGGGTTGCCGCCATCCCCCTCACCGCCTTCGTGTCCGAGGACCATCGGGCGGACTACGCGAGTCTCGTGCGGTTCGCGGCGTGCAAGCGGACGGACGTCATCGCCGAGGCGGCGCGGCGCCTCGCGGCATCCGCTCGGTGAGACCCGTCCGGGACCTCACTCCCGCGGCACGACGCGGTAGCGGCGCAGCGCCAGCGCCGGGTTGACTCGCCGGACACGGTCGACCACCGCGGCGTCGACGGCGGCCACCGCGACATCGGTGGCGGTGCCGATGGAGGCCACCGGGACGCCCAGCGGATCGATCACGACGGAGTGCCCGACGCCCAGCGGCGGCGGGTGATCGGCGCCGGCAACGTAGAGCGTGTTCTCGATCGCTCGCGCCTGCAGGAGCGTCCGCCAGTGATCCTCCTTGAGCGGGCCCCGCACCCACTCGGCGGCCACGAGCACGACGTGTGCGCCGGTGTCGGCGAGGATCCGGGCGACTTCGGGGAAGCGGAGGTCGTAGCAGGTCATGAGGGCGAAGCGGATGCCGTTCACCTCGAACGTCTCGGGTGTCTCGATCCCGCCCGGCTCCACCCAGTCCGATTCGCGCTGCCCGAACGCGTCGTAGAGGTGGAGCTTCCGGTAGCGCGCGACGACACCGCCGGCGTCCACGGCGACGACGGTGTTGCGCACGCGATCGCTGCTCGCGGCCCGTTCGACGAGGCCCGCGACGATGTGGACGCCGTGGCGGGCGGCGAGGTCCGTGAGCGCCGTCACGAAGGGGCCGTCGAGGTCCTGCGCGTGCGCGGCGAGCGAGGCGTCGAACGGGTCGACGAAGTAGCTCGAGTACTCGGGGAAGAGGACGATCCGCGCCCCGCGCGAGGCGGCGCGCGCGACGAGGTCGGAGATCGTGTCGAGGTTGGCCGCGCCATCGGCGGCCGGCGCGAACTGCGCGACCGCGAGGCCGAGCGGGGTGACGGTCATGGAGTGCCTTCCGAGCGACGGCGCGTGACGAGCGGGACGATGAGCCAGAGGGCCGCGATCACGACGGCCAGGCCGACTCCCGCCACCCAGGATGCCGCACCGCCCACGACGACGTCGAACACGAACGCGACGACGCCGACCAGCAGGGCCGACACCAACACGAGCGCGCCGATCATGCAGAGATGACCGAACCGGACGATGGCGGGCTTGGCGCGACGGGCGAACAGGATGCGGTGCACCGAGACCGGGGCGAGGGCCACGACGGCGCTCAGCGCCGAGAGGACCACGAGCACGAGGTACCCGAGCCGCTGCGAGGACTCCAGGTCGCCGAAGGAGGGCTGGAACGCGAGGGCGAGGAGGAAGCCGGTGAGGATCTGCGTGCCCGTCTGCAGCACACGCAACTCCTGCAGCACCTCGTTCCAGTTGCGGTCGGCCCGTTCGTCGCGGGTCTCGTCCCGCCCGTCGGGCTGTGCGTCGGCGGAGGCATCGGTGTCACGGCGGACCATGCGTCCCATCCTGCCGACAACGGGCCGCATCTTCGGACCGATTCGCGTGCCCGCGAAACCCGTGCTAGTGTTTTCTCTTGTGCCGCGGGGTGGAGCAGCTCGGTAGCTCGCTGGGCTCATAACCCAGAGGTCGCAGGTTCAAATCCTGTCCCCGCAACAAGAAGAAGAAGGCGTTCCCTCTCCGGAGGGGGCGCCTTCTTCGCGTTCGGACGACGGATCGAACCGTCACTCGGGCAGCATCGCCCGCTCCATGTCGGCGAGGAACCGCACGATCGTGCGCAGTTCGTCGTCGGAGTACGGTTCGGTCGCCTCCCGCATCCGCCGCAGACGTTCCCCGAAGTGCTTGCGGAAGGTCGCACGGGCCTCGTCGGTGAGCGCGACGATCCGCGACCGTCGGTCGTGCGGGTGGGGCTTGCGGACCAGGTAGCCGTCGGCCGTCAGCCGGTCGAGCAGTTTCGTCGTCGATGCGGTCGAGATCGCGAGGTGCGTCGCGAGATCGTGGGGCTTCACGACCTCGCCGTGCTGCTCGCGGATGATGAGCATGCGGAGGGCCGCGAGGTCGGTCGTGTTCATGTCCATGTCACCGCGCATCGAGGCGTACATTCGGTCCAAGGCGTCCGAGAAGGCCCGCACCGCCTCGAGGGCGCCGAGCACAACGACGTCGCGCTCGTTGGCCGGAATCCATGGTTCCGCCACCATTGGACACCTTTCCGGTCGGTCTGTACCATGTCGATTGATCGCTAGATAATCTAGCAAACTACGGAGGAATGGTGTCGGACATCGAATACGTCGTTCTGCTGGACGATGACGGACGCGACATCGGCACGGCTCCGAAGGCCAGCGTGCACGGGACCGACACCGCACTCCACCTCGCCTTCTCGTGCCACGTCTACAACGATCGCGGGCAGCTGCTCGTCACTCGACGCGCGCTCAGCAAGGCCGCCTGGCCGGGCGTCTGGACGAACTCCTTCTGCGGACACCCCGCCCCCGCCGAACCCGTGCTCGACGCCGTCCACCGTCGGGCGGCGTTCGAGGTCGGCCTCACCCTCCGCGACGTCTCCCTCGCCCTCCCGCTCTTCCGGTACCGGGCCACGGACGCCTCGGGCATCGTCGAGCATGAGATCTGCCCGGTCTACGTCGCCTACACGGACGACGAGCCGCGACTGAACCCCGATGAGGTCGCCGAGGCCCGCTGGGTCGACCCCGCCGACCTGGATGCCTCGCTCACGACGACGCCGTGGGCCTTCAGTCCGTGGCTCGTGCTGCAGGCGCAGCAGCTCGAGCTGTTCGCCCCGCACGAGCAACGGAGGGCCTCGTGATCGGCCTGCCCCCCGCCGTCTGGCGGGAGATCGACGATGCGCTCGAGGTGGCGCTCGAGCGGCTCCGGGTGCGCTCGGCGGCGCTCGGCGAGGCATCGGCGGCTCTCGGGGACGCCACCGCGGCCTCCGCGACGGGGGGCAAGCGCCTCCGGCCCGCGCTCGTCGTCGCCGCCTTCGAGGCGTTCGGCGGTGATGCCGGCCGCGCCCCCGGCCTGTGGCGCGTCGCGGCCGCCTTCGAACTGCTCCACGCCGCCTTCGTCGTCCACGACGACCTGATCGACGGCGACGTCGAGCGGCGCGGCATCCCGAACGTCGTCGGCCGCTTCCGCGAACGCGCGCGCGTGCGGGGCGGGGACGAGGACGAATCGCGACTGCTCGGGTCGGCGGCGGCGGTGCTCGCGGGAGACCTGCTCCTGTTCGAAGCGACCCGGCTGATCGCGACGGCACCCGTCACGTCGCCCCAGCGTGCGGCCCTGTTCGTCCTGCTCGACGACGCGGTCCTCGTCTCGGCGGCCGGGGAGCTCGCCGACGTCGAACAGTCCATCGGCGCGGACCTGCCGCCGACGGACACGCTCCTGCGCACCGCGCGCGACAAGACGGCCTTCTACTCGTTCCAGGCGCCGCTGGCCGCCGGCGCCCTGCTCGCCGGCGCGAACGACGACCAGCGCGCGGCGCTCGAGGCGGCCGGGTCCGCCATCGGCGTGGCGTTCCAGCTGGCCGACGACCTGATCGGCACCTTCGGCACCCGTGCCGAGGCCGGGCGCGAACCCGGGGCGGACCTGCGCGCCTCGAAACGGACCCCCCTCATCGCGATGGCGGCCGAGACCGAGGCCTGGCCCCAGATCGCCTCGGCCCTGGCGATGGCCCCCACCGGCCCGATCGCGATCGAACACGCCCAGCGCGAGCTGACGGCGAGCGGCGCCCGGCAACGCACCGTCGAGATGATCGCGCAGACGCTGCGCTCCGCGCGGACTCTCGCCGCCGACGCCGCGCTCCCCCGCGACGCCGTCGTCCTCCTCGCCGCACTCGCTGCCGCCGTGGAGGACCGCATCCCCCGATGACCGACACGCTCTACGACGAGACGGCGGTCGCCGCCGCGGCATCCGTCATCCGCGCCTACTCCACGTCGTTCGGCCTCGCGACGAGCCTGCTCGGGCCGCGCGTCCGGCCGCATGTGCGGAACGTCTACGCCCTCGTCCGCGTCGCCGACGAGATCGTCGACGGCGCAGCCTCCGCCGCGGGAGTCCCGCTCGGCGAGCAGCGCGACGTGCTCGACGCACTCGAAACCGAGACCTACGCCGCGATCGAGCGCGGCTTCAGTGCGAACCTCATCGTCCACGCGTTCGCGCGGACGGCGCGGCAGTGCGGCATCGCGCGGCACCACATCGAACCCTTCTTCGCGTCGATGCGCACCGACCTCGAGCGCGCCGAGCACGACGAGGCGTCGCACGACGACTACGTCTACGGCTCGGCGGAGGTCGTCGGGCTCATGTGCCTGCAGGTGTTCGTGAACGCCGGCGAAGCAGTCCCCCGCGACCCCGATGCCGTCCTGGTCACGGGGGCGCGTCGGCTCGGCGCGGCGTTCCAGGACATCAACTTCCTCCGCGACCACGCCGACGACGCCGGGCGGCTGGGACGGGACTACCTCGGTGTCGGCGACGGCGCGACGCGCCGCCGCGAGGTGCTCGCCCGCATCGACGGGGACCTGGATGCCGCGGCCGCGACCATCCCGCTCCTCCCCGCCGACTGCCGGGTCGCCGTCGCCACCGCGCACGGCCTCTTCGCCGAACTCACCGAACGGCTGCGCCGCACCGAGGACCTCAGCGTCCGAGTCCGCGTGCCCACGCCGGTCAAGGCGGCGATCGCCGCCCGCGCGGCCGTCGCGCACCGTCGACCCCTCACGCCTCGCACGACACGACAGAACCGGAGAACCCCCGAATGAGCCGGCGTATCGCGATCATCGGTGGCGGCATCACAGGCCTGGCGACCGCGGCGCTGCTCGCCGACCGCGGTGACCGGGTGACCGTCTTCGAGGCGTTGGACGACGTCGGCGGGCGTGCCGGGAGCTGGGAGAAAGACGGTTTCCGGTTCGACACCGGCCCGAGCTGGTACCTCATGCCCGAGGTGTTCGACCACTTCTTCGCCCTCCTGGGCACGAGCGCCCGGGAACAACTGGACCTGGTGCGCCTCGAACCGGCCTACCGCGTCTACCACGAGGGCGAGCGGGAGCCCTTCGACGTCGTGTCGGGGCGGGATGCCGCCGTCGCGGCCTTCGAGGCGCGCGAACCCGGCGCCGGCGCCGAACTGGCGACGTACCTGGACTCGGCGGGCGAGATCTACGACCTCGCCGTCTCACGGTTCCTGTACGACCCGTACGTGTCCCTCAAGGGCCTCGCCCACCCCGACGTCCTCCGCAAGCTCGGCACCCTTCTGCCGCTGCTCCTGCGCCCCCTCTCGACCCACGTCGAGAAGAAGTTCTCCGACCCCGTGCTGCAGCAGGTGCTGGGTTACCCGGCCGTCTTCCTCGGCGGATCGCCCTACGACGCGCCGAGCCTGTACCACCTCATGAGCCACCTCGATCTCGACGACGGCGTGCTCTATCCGCGCGGGGGCCTCGTGCAGGTGATCCGGGCGATCGCGCGCCTGGCCGAAGGCCGAGGCGCCGAGATCCGCACCGGCACCCCGGTCGAACGGATCCTCACCGAGGGGGGCCGTGCAACCGGCATCCGACTGGCCGACGGCACCGTCGTCGCGGCCGACCACGTCATCTCGACGGCGGACATGCACCACACCGAGACGGTCCTCCTCGAGCCGGAGCTGCGCTCGCGCAGCGACGCGTGGTGGGACAAGCGCACGCCGTCGTTCGGCGCGCTGCTCATCCTCCTCGGCGTCGAGGGGGAACTCCCCCAGCTCGAGCACCACACCCTCCTGTTCACGAAGGACTGGAAGGCGAACTTCGACGCGATCTTCGGCGAGGGAGCCGCAGACGGCATCCCGGACCCCGCGTCGCTCTACGTCTGCCGCCCCAGCGCGACGGACGACGACGTCGCGCCGGCCGGGCACGAGAACCTCTTCGTCCTCGTCCCCATGCCCGCCGCTCCCGAGCTCGGCCGCGGCGGCGTGGACGGCGCCGGCGACCCCCGGATCGAGGCGGCCGCCGACGCGGTCATCGCGCAGATCGCCGACTGGACGGGCGTCCCCGACCTCGCCGACCGCGTCCGGGTGCGTCGCACGATCACGCCCGGCGACTTCGCCGCGGACTTCGGCTCGTTCCGGGGCGGGGCGCTCGGACTCGCGCACACGCTCCGACAGTCGGCGATGTTCCGACCGGGCCTGCGCTCGAAGGTCGACGGACTGCTCTACGCCGGCCAGACCGTGCTCCCCGGCGTCGGCCTGCCCATGTGCCTCATCTCGGCGGAGCTCGTCGTCAAACTGCTCGACGGCGACACCTCCACGGGGCAGCTGCCCACCCCGGCGCACGCGAAGGGCTGAGCGCGGTGGCGGGACTGTACCTCCTCGCCCTGATCGTCTCGGCGCTCGGGGTGCTCGCCGTCGACCTCCGGCATCGCCTCGCCCTCGGTGCCGCCCCCGGGAGGACGCTGCTGCTCATCGCGTGCGGCACGGTCTTCCTGCTCGTCTGGGACATCGCGGGCATCGCGAGCGGCGTCTTCGTCCGCGGCGACAGCCCGCTGCTGCTCGGCGTGGACCTCGCCCCGCACCTCCCGCTCGAGGAACCGGTCTTCCTCGCCTTCCTGTGTCACCTGACGCTCGTCGTGCACGCGATCGCCCTGCGCGTCGCCGCGCGGCGACGTGCCGGGCGGGAGGCGGCGTGACGTATCCGCTCCTCGTCGTCCCGTTCGCGCTCGTCACCGTCGTCGTGACCCTCGTCTCCGCGCGGCGCCCGGGTGCTGCGGCGCGCCTGAAGGCCTCCCTGTGGACCGCGCTCGTCCTCATCGCCTTCACCGCGGTGTTCGACAACCTGATGATCGCGGCCGACCTGTTCACCTATCCCGAGCAGCACATCAGCGGCATCCGCATCGGTCTCGCACCGATCGAAGACTTCGCCTATCCGATCTGCGCGGCGTTCCTGCTGCCCGCGATCGGTGCACTCCTTCCCGCGCCCCGCCTTCGTTCGCAGCGGGATGCCGCATGAGCCCGGCGCTGTTCGTCCGTCAGCTGTTCGTCTCCTCACGACCGGTGAGCTGGATCAACACGGCGTACCCGTTCGCCGCGGCGTACCTGCTCAGCGCACGCGAGATCGACCTCGTGCTGGTGATCGGGACGATCTTCTTCCTGATCCCGTACAACGTTGCGATGTACGGCATCAACGACGTGTTCGACTACGAGTCCGACCTCCGCAACCCCCGCAAGGGCGGCGCGCACGGAGCCATCCTCGACAAGCGGCTGCACCCCGCCGTCCTCTGGGCGTCCGTGCTGCTCTGCGCCCCGTTCGTCATCGCCCTCGTGATCGCGGGGACCCCGGCATCCTGGCTCGTCCTCGGCCTGAGCCTGCTCGCGGTCGTCTTCTACAGCGCGCCGCCGCTCCGGCTGAAGGAGCGGCCGTTCGCCGACTCGATCACCAGCAGCATCCACTTCTTCTCGCCCGCGGTGTACGCGCTCGTCCTCACCGGCGCGATGTGGACGCCGCAGCTCGTCCTCGTAATCGTCGCGTTCGCCCTCTGGGGCGTGGCGTCGCACGCGTTCGGCGCCGTGCAGGACGTCGTCGCCGACCGCGAGGCGGCGATCTCCTCGATCGCCACGGCGCGCGGCGCCGCGTGGACCGTGCGGTTCTCGCTCGTCGCCTACGCGGCCGCCGGCGCGCTCATGCTCGCCACGGAATGGCCGGGACCGCTGGCCGCGATCGTCGCCATCCCCTATCTCGTCACGGTCTGGCCGTACCGGTCGATCCGTGACGCGGATGCCGCAGCCGCCACCCGCGGCTGGGACCGCTTCCTGTGGCTGAACCAGATCGCCGGGTTCCTCGTCACGCTGCTGCTGATCTGGTGGTGGCTGCTCGTGCGCTGAGCCGCCACCACCCGATCGGTCGGGGTCACTCCCCGTCGAGCTGGATGAGCCGGTCGATGATGTTGGTGAGCCGCTCGTCCTGCTCGCCGTAGGCGGCCCAGTCGCCCTTCTGCATCGCGTCGTCGCGGGCGAGCATGACCTCGCGCGCCTCCTGCAGCAGGCGGGCGGTCTCGTCGCCGACACCGGCCGGCGGCGTGGAGGTGCCGTCCGTCGGCTCCGGCGACGGGGTCGCGCCGGGTGTCGCCGACGGAGTCGGGGTCGTCCCGTCGTCGCCCGCGGTCGCGCCGGAGTCGCCGCCGAAGAGCTTGTCGAGTGCCTGCTGGAGGGTGTCCTCGAAGGCGACCTGCTTGCCGAAGGAGACCAGGATCTTCCGCAGCTGCGGCAACTGCGTTCCGCTGGAGGCCTGCACGAAGACCGGCTGCACGTACAGCAGGCCGCCGCCGACGGGCAGGGTCAGCAGGTTGCCGTTCAGGACGTCCGACTGGCCCTGCTGCAGCAGGTTGACCTCGCGGGCGACGCTCGCGTTCGAGCGGAACTCGTTCTGCACCTGTCCGGGACCGGGAACGGACACGTCCGCCCCGATCTCGAGCATGCGGAGCGTGCCGTAGTCCTCGCCCTTCTTGCCGGCCTCGGATCCCGCGTTCGAGTCGACCGCGAGGTAGCCGAGCAGCACGTTGCGCTCGTCGTCGCCGACGGATGCCGGGATGAACGAGGTGAACATCGAGAACGAGGGCTTGTCCTGCCCCGGCATCTGCATCGTCAGGTAGTACGGCGGCTGCAGGTTCGCCGGCGTCACCGGGTCCTGCGGCGTGCGCCAGGCGTTGTCGCGACGGATGAAGGACTGCGCGTCGTCGACGTGGTAGGTCCCGAGCATGGCTCGCTGCACCTTGAACAGGTCCGTCGGGTAGCGCACGTGGCTCATGAGGTCGCCGGACATCTCGCTCACCGGCTTCAGCGTCGACGGGTAGATCTTCTGCCACGCCTTCAGCAGCGGGTCCTGGTCGTCCCACGCGTACAGCGTCACCGAACCGTCGTAGGCGTCGACGGTCGCCTTCACCGAGTTGCGGATGTAGTTGACGTCGTCGAGCGCGACGCGCGGCTGCGTGTTGGTCGTGTCCGAGATCGCATCCCGCAGGCTCACGATCGAGGAGTACGGGTAGTTGTTGCTGAGGGTGTAGCCGTCGATGATCCACACGACACGACCGTCGACGACGCTCGGGTAGGGGTCGCTGTCGAGCTCGAGGTACGGCGCCACCTTCTGCACGCGATCGCGCGGGTTGCGGTCGTAGAGGATCTGCGACTTCTCGTTGATGCCGTCGGAGAAGAGGATGTCGGTCGACTGGAACTTCAGCGCGTACAGCAACCGGTTGAAGGGGTTGCCGATGTTCGGGCCGCCGTCGCCAGCGAACGTCGTACGGGTCTGGTCGGCGCCGTCCTCACCGCGGGGGTAGTCCAGCTCGACGGGGTCGCTGCCCTCGGGGGCTCCGACGATCGAGTACGGCGGCGACGACTCGCCGAAGTAGATGCGCGGTTCGTACTCCTCGTTCTGCGTGAGGTCGCCCGCGGTCGGGATGCCGCGCTCGAGGAAGACGGGGTTGCCGTCGTCCGTGCGCTCGTTGCCCTTGGCCGCGACGACACCGTAGCCGTGCGTGTAGACGAGGGTGTTGTTGTACCAGGACTGCGCGGTGCCCAGCTGGTCGAGGTTGAGCTCGCGCACCGAGACGACGGCATCCTGCGTCTTGCCGTCGATCTCGTACCGGTCGACGTCGAGCGGGTTCTGGAACTGGTAGTACGAGCGGTACTGCTCGAGCTGGCGCACCGTCGGACCGATGATGGCGGGGTCCATGATACGGATCGACGCCGTGGTGTCGGCGTCCGCGCGGAGCTGCCCCTGTTCGGCGGTCGTGACCGCCTCGTACGGGGTCTTCTCGAGCCCATCGATGCCGTAGGCGAACTTCGTCGCCTCGAGGTTCCGCTCCACGTAGGGCGCTTCGTAGGTCTCGAGGTTCGGCGCCACCTGGAACTGGCTCACCGCCCACGGGTAGGCGACGCCCACCACGAGCGAGGAGACGATCAGGAGCGCGGTGCCGATGAGCGGGAAGCGCCAGCGGCCGATGATCGCGGTGACGATGAACAGCGCCGCGACGATGGCGGCGGCGACGGAGAGGATCGCAAGTCCCGGGATGACCGCGTTGACGTCGACGTAGCTCGCGCCGGTGAAGCGCTCGCCCTGCGTCGTGAGGGTCTTGTACTGGTCGAGCCACAGGCTCACGGCCTGCACGGCGAGGTAGAGCGCCGCGACGATGGCCAGCTGGATGCGGGCGGCCTTCGAGATGCGCAGCTCGCGCTGGCCGACGCGCACCGATCCGTAGAGGTAGGAGACGACGACGGTGACGAGCAGGCAGATGAGCAGGACGGCCGAGGCGAACCCGAGGACGACGCTGTAGAACGGCATCTGGAACAGGTAGAACCCGGTGTCCAGACCGAACTGCGGGTCCTTCTGGCCGGTGGAGACGCCGTTCGCCCAGAGCCAGACCGTCTCCCACTGCGCGGAGGCCGCGAACCCGGCGAAGAAGCCGAAGAAGACCGGGATGCCCCACATCGCCAGGCGTCGCAGCGGTTCGACGACCTCCTGGTAGTGGTCGAGCTGCGAGCTGAGTCGCGCGTAGACCGGACGGAGACGGTAGGCGAGCTGGATGGCCGCGAACACCGGCAGCGCCATCGCGGCGAAGCCGACGAGGAACATGACCACACGGGCGGTCCACTGCGTCACCAGGACGCCGTCGAAACCGAGTTGCCGGTACCACTGCCAGTCGGTGTACAGGCCCGCGAACGCGAAGAACGCGATCACCAGGACGACGAGCACGCCGACGGTGATGGCGATCGTGCGACGAACGGGATTCGGAGGGGTGGACGTGGCAGGCCCGGCAGGTGTCGAGGTCACCCTTTCATCCTAGGCGGGGGTCATCGGGCGCGCGGCCGGGGCGCGGTGCGCTCTGGGCGGAATCGCAGGGGCGGGATGCCGCGCTCAGCCGACCGTGCACACGGGCAGGTCGTCGACGCCCTCCCCCGTGCGGATGGCGTCGAGGGCGGCGAGCGAGTCGTCCAGGGTCGCGACCGGGATGACGCGCAGGTCACCCGGGATGTGCTCGACGACCTCGTCGCAGTTGCGCTGCGGGGCGAGGAAGTAGTCCGCACCGGCATCCAGCGCTCCGTAGAGCTTCTGACGGATGCCGCCGATCGGACCGATCGTGCCGGCCGAGTCGATCGTGCCGGTGCCGGCGACCTGCTCGCCGCCGTTGAGCTCGCCGGGGGTCAGGGTGTCGATGATCCCGAGGGCGAACATCTGACCGGCGCTCGGACCGCCGATGCGGTCGAGCTGGATCGTCACGTCGATCGGGAAGTCGAAGTCGCGGGCCGTCGTGATCCCGATGATCCAGACCGGGCCGTCCGCCGTCTCGCTGCGCACCGGGGTGACCGAGACCGTGCGCTCGGCGTCACTGCGACGGATGACGAGCTCGACCGGGTCGCCCCCGCCGTCGTTGATGACGGACCGGAGCTGCGCCGTGTCGCCGATCGGGGTCCCGTCGGCGCTCACGATCTCGTCGCCGACCTCGAGGATCCCGCTCGAGGGCGAGCCCTCCGTGAGGGCGCCGACGCCGACGTGCGAGCGGACCTCGTAGCCGAGCTGCGTGAGCGCCGCCGCCGTCGCCTCCTTCTGCGAGTCGACCATCAGGGCGGCGTTCTCCTCGTTGCGCTGCTCGGTGGTCGTCCCGGCGGGGAACACCTGGTCGATCGGCAGGACCGCCTGGGACGGGTCGAACCACGCCATCGCCAGCTCGAACCACGACGGGGTGCGTTCGCGGTTGCCGGCGATCTGCACGGTGGTGAGGTCGAGGGCACCGGCCGTCGGATAGGTCTCCGCGCCGCGGACGGAGATGAGCGGGACCTCCTCACCGTCGGTGTTCTCGGCCGAACCGAGGGTGTTGACGACGGGTCCCTGGCGCTGGATGACGAACCCGGTCGGGAGGAAGCTCAGCACCAGGAGCGCCACCAACGCGATCACGAGCGCCCAGACGCCCACGGAGAAGCGACGTGACCCGCTGGAGCGCCGCGGGTCGGTGGAGCGCGACGGGGTGGCGGTGGCGTCCTCGAAAAGCGACACGCGGGTCCTTCCTCCGGCGCTCGTTCGCGGCCGGCGTACACGGGATGTCTCCCGCTCGGACCGGGCGGAGAAAACCTGCCATTAGCGTAGAACGAGACGTCTCCCCCCTGCTGAAAGGCGCCTGACATGACCGATGACGCGGACCGGACCGGCGACGATCTGCCCGGCGACGACGACCTCGCCGAGATGCTCCGCCGGATGCTGGGCGGTCAGGGCGGGATCGACCCCGACCAGCTGCGGCAGCTGTCGGGGATGGGGATCGACCCGGCGATGATGCAGAGCATCATGCGCCAGTTGCAGGCGGCGATGGCAGGAGCCGACGGCGACGACGGCGTGGACTGGTCGGCGGCGAAGACGCAGGCACTCCACATCGCCAACCGCGACGGACTCGGGATCACGGCGGGGGCGCGCACCGAGTTCGACCAGGCCTTCGCGCTGGCCTCGCTCTGGCTCAGCGAGGCGACGACGATCGGCGAGCTGGCTCAGACGCCCCGCCCGATCACCCGCGGGCAGTGGGTCGAGGCGACGCTCCCCGTGTGGCAGGAACTCGCCGAGCCGGTGGCGACCTCGATCAGCGACGCCCTCATGGCGGCGCTCGAGTCGCAGACCCCGGAGGAGATGCGTCCGGCCATCGAGGGCGCCGGCCGCCTGATGCGCCGCGTCGGCGGGGCGCTGTTCGCCGGCCAGCTGGGCGCCGTGATCGGCAAGCTCTCGCTCGAGGTGGTCAGCGGCGGCGATGTCGGCATCCCGCTCATGCCCACCGGCGAGGCCGCGATCCTGCCGCAGAACTTCGCCGACTTCGGACGCGACCTCGAGATCGAGGAGGACCAGCTCGCCCTCGTCCTCGCCACCCGCGAACTCGCCCACGCACGCCTGTTCCGTCACGCCAAGTGGCTGCGCCTGCACGTCATCTCGCAGGTGACCGACTTCGCGCGCGGCGTCCACGTCGACACCGACGCGCTCGAGGACCTCGCGTCGCGGTTCGACCCGTCCTCCCCCGACGAGCTGAAGGCCGCGATCGAGAGCGGCGCCCTGCTGCCGCAGCGCTCCGAGGCGCAGGTCGCGGCCCTGACCCGGCTCGAGAACCTGCTCGCGACCATCGAAGGCTGGGTCGACGTCGTCACGGCGGACGCGACCACCCGCGTGCCCTCCGCCGACCGCATCGCCGAGGCGGTCCGCCGTCGCCGGGCTGTCGGAGGTCCTGCCGAGCAGGCGATGGCGTCGCTCGTCGGCCTCGAGCTCCGTCCGCGACGACTCCGGGAGGCCGCGGCCATGTGGCGCGCCGTGACGGATGCCGTCGGCTCCGCTGCTCGCGACGGTCTCTGGGACTACCCCGACCTGATGCCCACGGCCGAGGACATCGACGAACCGGCGGGACTCATCGCGCGACTGCAGGCGCGTCAGCGGGGCGAGGAGCCCGAGCGCGACGCGTTCGACGACGCGCTCGAGGCGCTGCTCGACGAAGAGGCCGGCGGACAGGACGACCCGACCACGGGCGACGCCGCGGGCGGGGACGACGGTCCCACCGGGCCGCGCCCCGTCTGACCCGCGCCTCCTCCACAGGCCCCGCCCGCGCCCATGGCACGACGGGCCTGTGGAGGGCACACCCGCCGGCGGCGGCATCCCGGCCAGAATCGCGGCATGCTGCGTCTCGCCCCCTCCCACCCGCCGCTGTGGCGCACCCCCACCAGCGTGCAACTCGGCATCGACGACGAGCGCCCGCTCACGGGCCTGCAGCCCTGGCAGGAACGTCTGCTCGACGCGCTGGTCGACGGCATCCCGGACGGTCGCCTCGTGCCGCTCGCGCGGGAACTCGGCGCGGGCCCGGATGAGGCGAACGCCTTCCTCAGCCGCATCCAGGACGCCCTGGTCGCCGACGCCGCGCCGGCCCCGCCGATCCGCATCGAGCTGCCCGCCGACCTCGGCCACGACGACGAGACGACCCTCGTGGCGGGCCTCGCGGCCGCGGGTCTGGAGATCGACGCGTGCGAGCGGTGGGCGCTGCCGCCTGGGCCGGGACCGGTCGTGGTCGTCGCCGCCCAGTTGATCGATCCGCACCGCGCCGCGCGTCTCACGGCGGAGGACACCCCGCATCTGCCGATCGAACTCGCCGGCGACCGCGTCGTCGTCGGCCCGCTCGTCGTGCCGGGCCGGACGGCCTGCATCGCGTGCCTCCACGCCGACCGGCGCGACCGCGACGCGGGCTGGCCGCTCGTCGCGGCTCAGCTGCTCGCGCGCCCGTCCGTCGCGACCGAGCCGCTCCTGCTGGTCGAGGCGGCGGCGCTGGCCGCCCGGTTGCTGCGCACCGGCGACGCGGGACGGTCGGTCGTCCTCACCGCGGCGGACGGACAGCGCGAGACCCGCGCGCACCGCCCTCACGCAGCGTGCCTCTGCCGATCTCCTGAAGGAATCTGGAGCGCTGACGCTCCCGGTTCCCCGACCGTCGAGCCCACGAGAGCGACAGCGTACGCGCGGCCCGCGTGACACCCACGTAGGTCAGGCGACGCTCCTCGTCGATCTGCTCGAAGCTCGTCGCGTACGAGATCGGGAGCAGCCCCTCGCTGAGGCCCATGAGGTGCACGTGCGGCCACTCGAGGCCCTTCGCGGCGTGCAGCGTCGCGAGGGTCACCGTCCGCATCGTCGGCTCGTGCTGCGCCTTGGCGCGCGCCGTCAGCTCGTCGGTGAACGCGCGGAGCGTCGTGCCCTCGGGCGCCTCCTCGGCGAGGCGGAGCACGGCGGCCCGCGCCTCCCAGGCGTCGCGCAACGCCCCGCCCGCCGGCGGCGCCTCGTCGGTCAGCCCCAGCGACCGGAGGACGTCGCGGACGGTCGCGAGGAACGATCCCGACAGCGGCGCCACGGAGGCGCCGCGCAGGGCGAGCAGGGCCTGGCGCACCTCGGGCAGGTCCCAGAACCGCTTGCCGCCGAGGACGGTGGCGGGGATGCCGCGGGCGGAGAGCGCGGCCAGCAGCGGCGCCGATTGCGCGTTCAGCCGGTACAGGACGGCCACGTCGTGCGGGTCGACTCCGGAGGCGAGCTGCGCGGCGATCCGCGCGGCGATACCCTCCGCCTCCGCGGCGTCGTCGTCGTACGCGGTGACCTCGGGGGCGAGCCCGGCGGGCGGCGCGGGGGTCGAGAGCTGCAGTGCCCCGGGGCGCCCGCGCATCAGCTCGTTGGCGACCGCGAGGACCGCGGCATCCGATCGGTAGTTGCGCTCCAGGCGCACGACCGTCACGTCGTCGTCCCGCGTGGCGAAGTCCAGGAGGTAGCGGGGATCGGCGCCGGCGAAGGAGTAGATCGTCTGGCTCGCGTCGCCGACGACGCAGAGGTCGCGGCGATCGCCGAGCCACAGCTCCAGCAGCCGGTTCTGCACGGGGGACACGTCCTGGAACTCGTCGACCGTGAAGTGCCGGTACTGCTCGTGGACGGCGGCGGCGACCCGCGGCTCCGACTCGATCATGCCCGCGCACGCGAGCAGCACGTCCTCGAAGTCGAGCTGACGCCGCTCGTCCTTCAGCTTCTCGTAGGCGCGCTGCAGGGCGATGAGGGGGTCCAGGGCCAGACCCGGGATGCCGCCGGGGCGATCGACCGCGTACTGCTCGATCGAGCGCATCGTGACTTTGCGCCATTCGATCTGCGACGCGACGTCGCGGAGGGTGGAGGCATCCAGCCGCAGACCGATCCCGTCGGCGGCATGCGAGAGCAGTCGCACCTTGCTGTCGACGATCGCGGGAGCGGTGTCGCGCGCCACCTGCGGCCAGAAGAAGTTGAGCTGCGCGAGCGCGGCGGCGTGGAAGGTGCGCGCGGCCACACCCTCGACGCCGAGGGCGCGCAGCCGGCCGCGAAGTTCACCGGCGGCCTTCGTCGTGAAGGTCACGGCCATGACGCGTTGCGGCGAGTACGCGCCGGTGTCGACGCCGTGGGCGATCCGGTGGGTAATGACCCGCGTCTTGCCGGTCCCCGCGCCGGCGAGCACGCAGACGTGCCCGCGCAGCGTCGACGCCGCTTCGCGTTGCCGCTCGTCCAGGTCTGCGAGGGGGTCGACGCTCACTCCCCCACCCACCGCAGGATGAGGCTGCGCGCGATGGACGCACGGCCGGGCAGGCGGATCTCCCCTCGGCCGGCGAGGGCGTCACGGATCTCGTCGCGGGTGAACCAGCGGACGTCGAGGATCTCCTCGCCGTCGGCGCGGGCCTCCGCATCCGCGACGGCGTGGGCGGTGAAGCCGAGCATGAGCGAGCGCGGGTAGGGCCACGCCTGCGACCCGCGGTACACGATCCGATCGAGCCGGACGCCGGCCTCCTCCGCGACCTCACGCTCGACGGTCGTCTCCAGCGATTCGCCGGCCTCGACGAACCCGGCGAACGTCGAATAGGTGGGGATGTCGCCCCAGGCCGCGTTCCGGCCGAGCAGCAGACGCTCGCCGTCGGCGCTCGCGACGGCGACGATCACGGCGGGATCCGTCCGCGGGAAGTGCTGCCGGCCGCACTGCAGGCAGCGTCGGGACCAGCCGGCCTGCTCGACGCGCGTCTCTCCGCCGCACGCGGGGCAGAACGGCGCGTCGATCAACCACCGCCCGATGCTCAGTCCCTGCACGAAGCGTCCGGCCTCGTCGGCGTCGAGGTCGCCGCCCACCGCGCGGAGCCCCGCCCACTCGACGCCCGGGATCACGGGCTCGTCCGCGGATGCCGGGAGCGCTGCGACGGCGACGGGGCGGTGCGCGTCGTCGCGGCCGAGGAAGGCCCATACGGCTCCGTCCGGGACGGCGTCGGGGGCGACCCACTGCAGCGTCGCCGGGCTCCCGACGGGGGCGCGGTCCCCGTGCAGCAACAAAACGCGGGTGTCGGCATCGGTACGGATGCGGTCGAGCAGACCGTCGTCGAGTCGCTCCTGCGCCGCACGGTCGATGACCGCGCGCGCCAGGGGCGGCGGGACGTCCTTCGTCGTCATCGAGGACCTCTCTTGCGGGCGTGGCGCCGGTGCGCGGGGGCGTGCCCCGCCTACCCTGGGGGGCATGGCACGCTCTCCTCTCACTCTAGCCGCGGCTGCCACGGCGGCTCTCTCGCAGGCGACGGGTGTGCGCACGGCCATCACGGGCGCCGCCGCCCTCACCGAGGGAGCGGGCCGGCGTTTCGACAGCGCCGTCGTCCACCTCGACGACGGCTCTCGCCTCGTGGTGCGTGTCCCCGAGAGCGACGAGGCCGAAGCCGAGGCCGTCCGAGAGACGACGGCGCTGGCCGCCCTCACGGCGGGGGTCCGCGCCATGCTGCCCTTCCGGGCTCCCGAGCACGTCGGACAGGCGCGCCTCGGCACCCGCACGGCCCGCGTACAGACCTACCTGCCGGGCTACCGGGTCGATGCCGCGCACGTTCCGCCGGGTCGCGGGGTGGCGACCGCCCTCGCGGCGGCGATCGCCGGCATCCACGACCTGCCGACCTCGATCGTGCAGGGCGCGGGGCTCCCCGCCCGCACCGCGGCGCAGGTCCGCACCGACACCGAGCGCCTGCTCGACCGCGCCGAGGCGACGGGCCGTCTGCCGTTCGGCCTGCTCCGCCGCTGGAGCCGCGCCGTCGCCCTCGACGCGCTCTGGAACGTCGAGCCCACCGTCACCCTGGGTGGCGTCGACCCGTCCGCCTTCACCCTGACCGACGTCGACGGGGTGCCGACGGTCTCGGGGCTGCTGACGTGGGGCGGCCTGAGCATCGGAGACCCGGCCGAGGACCTGCGCTGGATCGCGAGCGCCCCCGACGCGGCATCCGACGTCGTCGTCGCCTACAGCGCCGCCGCCGGCCGCTCCCCCGACACCATGCTCGCCGAGCGGGCCCGCCTGCACGCCGAGCTCGAGTTCGCGAAGTGGCTCGTCCACGGACACGATTCCGCCTCCGAGACGGTGACCGCGGATGCCGTGGCGCTGCTCGAGTCGCTGGACGAGAGCGTCCGCGACGAACCGCCGATCGGCAGCGGGACGATCAGCGTCGACGACGCCATCGCCGCGCTCGGGCGCGTCCCCGCCGGCGCGGCCGAGGCCGTCGACACCTCGATGCACACCGACGCCTACGACCCCGGTCTCATCGACGGCCTCCTCGACGAGGACGCCGACGCCACGGCCGCGTCTGACACCGTCGACCAGGAGACCGAGCCGATCGAGTTCAGCGACTGGCCGGGGACCGACGACGCACCCGCCGCCGAGGAGAGCGATCCCGACGACGCCGCGAAGAACGCGCTGCGCCGGTGGACGGGCACGGCCTGACCCCTCCCCGGACCGCACGCCGGTTCAGCCGCGCAGGATGAGTCCGTCGGCGACGTAGAACAGCGCGACGTCGATCCGTTCCATCGGCACGCCGTGTTTCGCGTGGTACGCCCGCCGGTAGAGCTCGAGCTGCAGCATCCGCTCGGTGCGCTCCGCCGCGGTGCGGGGCGGGCGCCCGGTCTTCCAGTCCACGATCTCGATCCGGTCGCCCCGGCGGTAGACGGCGTCGAGCTTGCAGATGACGACGTGCGGCCGGCCGTCGCCGAGCGGATCCGGTTCGACGAAGTCGATCTCGGTCTCGACCTCGATCGGCTGCAGATCCGCCCACTCCGAGGCGAGGAACGCCTCGCGCAGCCGGTCGAGCGCCTCTGCGTCCGCCGGCGACGCCGAGGTCGCGTCCTCGTCGTCGTCCCAGAGGACGTCGTCGGCCGACCGCGCGCGGCCCACCAGTCCGGAACGTTGCTCGACCCACGCGTGGAAGAGCGTGCCCAGCCGCGTCTGACGGTAGGGACGCTCGGGCAGCGGCCGGGCCGCCGCGATCGCGGCCGCGCCGTAGTCCGCCACGAAGTCCTTGAATCGGGATGCCGGGATGCGCGTCGGTGCGTGCGGCGACCGCCCCGCGGCCCGGGCGGCCCGCTCGGCCAGCAGGAGCTCGAGGTCGCGCGCGGGTGTCGCCGGGGCGGCCGCCATCGCCTGCCGCACCCGCGCCGCCGCATCCCGCACCCGCGCCGACCGCGCCCCGAGCGGGTCGATCGGCCACTCGAGGGTCGCTCGCGCCCCCTCGTACGGGTTCTCCGTCGTCTCCGACTCGGGCAGGGGCGCCTCGAGTTCGTCCGCGATCTCACGGACGAACCGGCTCACGACGCGCGGCTTCTTCGTCCCCGCCCAGGGGGACGCCGAGATGAGCAGGTGCTCGCGGGCCCGCGTCACCGCGACGTACGCGAGCCGCCGTTCCTCGGCGAGGTGACGCTCGCGGATGCCGTCCTTGAACGCCGCGTGCTCCCGCTTGAGATCTTGCTGCGTCGGCGCGTCGTGCGCCGACCACAGGAACGCGGGCAGCCACTCGCGGTCGCCGCGGAAGGAGTACGGCAGGACGCCGAAGCCGAGCCATCCCTGCGCATCCCGGAGTGCGGCGGGCAGCTCGTCCTCGACGGCACGGACGACGGCGACGGCATCCCATTCCAAGCCCTTGGATCCGTGGATCGTGAGCAATTGGACGACGTCGTCCTCGGGCGGCTCCGTCCGGGGCGCGAACTCGTCGATGCGCTCGGCCCGGTCGAGCCAGGCGAGCAGGCTGGGCAGCGAGCCGCGGTCGTCGGTCTGCAAGAACCCGTGCAGCTCGTCGACGAACGCGCGCAGCTGATCGGAGGCCGTACGCGCGGGTCCGCGCGACTCGTTCGCCGCGAGTTCGATGTCGAGGCGGAGCTCGTTCTCGATGAGTCGCACGAGCTCGGGGATCGGAAGCCCCGCGGCCCGGCGCAAACCCGCGAAGACGGCTCCGGCGTCGCGCAGCCGCTCCCGGGCGGCGGGCGTGAACCCGGCCAGCCAGCCGTGGTCGGGCTTCTGCCGCGCGACGAAGTCGAGCGCGGCGACGAGCGAACCGCCCTCGTCGCCTGCGGAGGCGCGGATGATCTCGGCGAGCTCGGTCGGCAGCGGCTGCAGCGCGGTGTCGTGCCGCACCAGCCGCGCCGCGACCTGCGCGAGTTCGCGGAGGTCCGCGAGCCCCACGGACCACCGCGGACCGGCGAGCAGCCGGATGAGCGCGGAGCCGGACCGCGGATCGCTGATGACCCGCAGCGCGGAGACGACGTCGACGACCTCCGGGGTCGAGAGCAGTCCGCCGAGCCCCAGGATGCGATGAGGGATGCCGCGACGCCCGAGCGCGTCCGCGAAGCGCAGCATGTGCTTCTTGCTGCGCAGCAGGACCGCGCCCGTCGTCGCCCGTCCCGCGCGGTGACGCTCGTCCCGGACATCCGCGAACCACGCCGCGACGGCATCCGCCTCGGCGTCGAGGTCGTCCTCCACCACGATGTCGACCCGCCCCGCCGGCGCCCCCGGACGCGGCCGGAGGGAGCCCACCTCGACGGGGGCGTCCAGCGGAGCGAGCACCGCACCCGCGGCGCGCAGGATGTCGACGCCGTTGCGCCAACTGGTGAGGAGCGCGTAGCTGCGGCCGGCGGCATCCGGATCGAACGAACGGGCGAAGTCGCCCAGGTTCCCCGCGCTCGCCCCGCGCCAGCCGTAGATCGACTGGTGCGGATCGCCGACGGCCATGACGGCGGTGCCCCGGAAGAGGGTCGCGAGCAGGTCGGTCTGCACGACCGACGTGTCCTGATACTCGTCCAGCAGGACGACCCGGTACCGCTCGCGCAGCTCCGCGGCCACCGCCGGATGCGACCGGACCACCTGGAGCGCCCCGGCGACCTGATCGGAGAAGTCGATGAGCCCGCGGCGGCGCTTCTCGGCCTCGTACGTCCGCGCGAGGGCGACGAGCACGGACAGGCCCGACACCTTCTCGGCCGCCGTCCGCACCTCGGCGTAGACGGAGGTCCCGGCGCGCTGGCTGGGACGCTCGAGGACGTCCTGGAAGGCCGTCGAGAACGCGTCGAGGTCGTCCAGCTCGACGAGGTTGTCGACGCTGTCGCGGGCGATCCGCAGCGCCGCGTCGATGATGGTCGACGGACGCTCGGCGCGATCGGGCAGACGGGGGTCGTCGGAGGAGAGCACGACCTGCCGCATGAGCAGCCACGCCGCCGACTCGCTCATCACGACCGCCTCGGCATCACGACCGATGCGGACGGCGTTCTCGCGGACGATGGCGTCGGCGAAGCTGTTGTACGTCGACACCGCCGGCCGCTCGAGCAGGGCGTCCGCGCCGTCACCGCCGGGCGACTCGGGTGCGAGGGCGTCGAGCGCCGCACGCCGAGCGGACTCGGGAGCACCGGACCGCTCGAGCTCGCCGAACACCGCGAGCCGCCCCTCGGCGTGGAGCCGACCGAGGTGCGGGAGCAGGCCGCGCCGCTCGAACTCCCCGAGGCGACGCAGCCGCGAACCGATCCGTTCCGCGAGTTCGCCGGCGGCCTTGCGCGTGAAGGTGAGCCCCAGCACCTCGTCCCGGCGCACGAGACCGTTCGCGACGAGCCAGACGACACGACCGGCCATCGTCTCGGTCTTGCCGCTGCCGGCACCCGCGACCACGAGCGCCGGCGCCAGCGGCGCGGAGATGACGGCCGACTGCTCCGCCGTCGGCGGGAACTGCCCGAGGGCCGCCGCAACGGCCTCGGGACTCAGGAGTGCGGGGGTCACGCCGAGCTCACCGGTCCGATCGTGTGGATGCGGCAGAGTCCGCGGGTGTGGTCGTCACGGCAGTGCTCCTCGAACGGGGCGACGAACGATGTGCCGCGCATGATCCGCACCGCCTCGTCGACGCGTCCCAGGAACGCGGCCCGCGTCTCGTCGTCGAAAGGCTCCTGCCTCGGCTCGGCGTACGGGCCGTGACGGGTGCCCTTCAGGACGAGGAGTTTCGCACCCCCGGGCTCCGCTCCCGCCGCCGCGGGGATCGCACCGCGCTCGAAGGCCAGCTGGTAGGCCGCGAGCTGCGGGTTCTCGAGGGCGGCGCGCTCACCCGTCGCCTCGCTGCGCCCCGTCTTCAGGTCGACGATCACGACGCGTCCGTCCCGGGTGCGTTCGACGCGGTCGATGTACCCCGAGAGGATCGCCGGGTGCGCGGCATCCGGCACCGGGAGCTCGACCTCGAAGTGCGGTTCGGCGCCGACGAGCGTCGTGCCCGCCCGCTCGGTGTCGCGCAGGTACGCGGCGAGCCGGGTCACGAGGTCCCGCGCGCGACGGCGCTCCGCCTCATCGATCCAAGGCGCCTCGAACTCCAGCTGAGACCAGCCGTCCTCGACGTACGACCACAGCGCCTCCTCGTCCGCCGTCGCGACGTGCTCGAGCGCGCCGTGCAGCAGCGTCCCGAGCCCGGCGACGGCCGTGCCGGGATCCCCGCCGAGGTCGCCGATCGCCCAGTCGAGCTGGCACTGCTCGAGGGCATGGATGCGGGAGGGCGACACGCGCAGCGGCGCGACGTCGAGATCCCGCAGCGGCGCGGTGCTCGTGGGTTCCGCGAGGCCGTACCACTGCGCCGGATGCGCGCCCGGCACACCCGCCGCGGCGAGGAGCGCGAGCTGGCCCGCGGCATCCTCCCGGTCGGACTCCGACGACCGCGGGTCGGTGAGCCGGCGGCGGTGCGCGGCGACGAGTCCCCGCAGCGTGAGGGGGTGCTCCGCCGAGCGCGGCGCCGGAGAGGCGGGCGGGAGGAGGTCGAACAGGACGCTCGGACCGGTGTCGTCGTCGTCGACGGCGGTGACGATCAACCGGGAGCGGGCGCGCGATACGGCGCGGGCGAAGAGCCGCAGCTCGTCGTGCAGCACCGCGCGACGTCGGTCGGCGGTGTCGAGGTCGGTGTCCTCCTCGGCCAACCGCGCCGTCTCGAGGAGGCTCCCTCGCAGCCGCAGGTTCGGCCAGACGCCGTCCTGCACGCCGGCGACGACGACGGTGTCGAACTCGAGGCCGAGCGCCGCGGCAGGCGTCGAGATCTGCACGCCGCTGGCGACGGTGCCGGTGCGGAGGCGATCCTCCGCGACCTCGGAGTGCAGCAGCGCGCGCAGGTGGTCGATCGGCGCGGTCCCGTCCTTCCGCTCGCCGTGCCGCTTGGCCGCTTCGAAGAGCGCCACGACGGCGTCGAGGTCGCGACGGGCCTGGTCGGCCAGCGGTCCCTGACCGTCGGCCAGCGTGCGCAGCTGCCGCTCCAGCCCGCGCTGCTCCCACACGGTCCACAGCAGCTCGTGCGCCGTCGCGCCGGCCCGGATCTGCTCGGCGACCTCGGCCAGCGTGCGCGACAGTCGTGCGGCGCGCCGGGCCTCCGGGGTGTCCACCACGTCGAATTCCACGGGATGACGCACCCCCGACGCGAGCAGCTCGCGCGCGGACCGCTCGCCGCCGCGGCGCAGCTCCGCGTGCCGCAGCGCCGCCCGGAGCCGGCGGAGTTCGACGGGGTCGAGACCGCCGCCGACGAGCACGTCGAGCACCTCGTCGTCGCTGCGTGACTCCGCGGAGACGGCCGCGAGGTCGACCGCCCGAAGGAGATCCCGGACGATGGGCGTCTCGGCGAGGGCGCGCGCAGGCCCCACCGCCGCGGTCGGGACGTCGCGCGCCGACAGCTCCGCCTCGAGCGCCGTCACCTGTCGGGAGTCGTGCGCGATGACCGCCAGCTGCTCCCAGGGGACGCCGTCGTGGACATGCCGTTCGCGCAGCAGGCGTGCGATGAGGTCGACCTCCTCCGCTCCGGAGCGGAGTGCGAAGGCGCGCAGGCTCTCGTCGGGTTCGACCCCGACGGGCGGATGCCGGTGGGCGACCAGTCCCGCGGCGCCGATGCGCGAGGTGACCTGGGCGACGAGGTCCCGCTGGGCGGGCATGCCGCGGTGGATGCGGTCCAGGACGTGCGTCCGCGTCGCGAGACGGGCGAAGTTCTCCGGGCGCGCGCCGCGGAAGGATCCCGAACCCACGTCGGGGTCTCCGAAGGCGAGCACGGCGATCCCCCGCCGTCGGCACGCCTCGAGCAGTTCCACGCCGCCGAGGGTCAGCTCCTGCGCGTCGTCCACGAGGATCGCCCGCAGTCCCGCCACCGCGCCGAGCGCCGGCGAGCCGGCGGGGGCGTTGCGGAGGAGCCCGACCGCCTCGCGCACGAGCCCCGCCGCGTCGCGGTGGGCGCCGCGCATGCGCGCGCGGACCGAGCGGTACTCCCGCGCGAACGAGGCGAGCGACGCCCAGACCGGACGGTCCGTCGCCGCCGCGCGCGCGGCGAGTTCCTCGGGCTCGATGCCGAGCGTCGTCATCTCGGCGAGGAAGGCACGGATCTCGGCCCGGAGCCCCGGAGTGCTGCGGATGTCGGCGGGCAGCCATTCCGGCCAGCGCGACGGGCCGTCGGCCTCGTCCTCGGCGTCGCCCGCCAGCAGATCGCCGATGATCCGGTCCTCGTCGGGCCCGGTGAGCAGCTGCGGCGGTTCGTCGCCCGCGTGGACGGCGTGCGACCGGACCACCTGGTAGGCGAAGGCGGGGACGGATCGCGCGAGCGGACCGCTCGTGGCGACGCGCACGCCGACCGCGAGCCGGTCGCGCAACGCGGTCGCGGCCGTCCGTGTCGGGGTGAGCACGACGACCTCGTCGGGACGCATCCCGTCGTCGATGAGTGCGACGACGCGGGAGACGAGCGTCGCCGTCTTGCCCGATCCCGGCGCACCGATCACGACACCGGATGCCGCCGGTTCGAGACCCACGACGGCTTTCTGCGCCGTGTCGAGGGCGAACGGCAGGTCGGGCATGGGCTCCACGCTAACCGGAGCGACGGACACCCGCCCCGCAGCGCCCCGCGTGGCGCCGACGGGCCGTTCGCCGACAGCGAGCGGCCCGCGCGTCCGGGCCGGGAGCCGGTGTCGTAGGCTCGAGACGCGCCCGGAGACCCGGGCCGGGAAAGGCAGGCATCACCGTGGAGATCCGCATCGGCATCGCGAACTCGCGCGAGCTCGGCTTCGACTCGAACGAGACGGCCGACGCCGTGAAGCAGACCGTCACCGCCGCTCTCGACAGCGGCGCGACCTACGTGACCCTCACCGATTCCAAGGGCGCCACCTACGTCATCCCCACGGCCGGCATCGCGTTCGTCGAGGTCGGGACCGACCAGTCGCGTCGCGTGGGCTTCGTCGCCTGACATGCTCGTCGTCCTGGCGCTGGTCTTCGGGGCGATCGCGGGGACGGCCGTCCACTTCGCCCTGCCGCAGCGCGCGCTCCGCGGCGTCGCGATCGGGCCGCTGCTCGGCGCCGCCCTCGGCACCGCGACGTGGACCGCACTCACCTGGGCGGGTCTCGGGCCGGATGCGGCGTGGATCTGGCTCGCCAGCACCCTCGTGCCGATCGTTCTCACCGCGGCGGTCCTCGTGCTCCTCACCCGCACGCGGGCGGCGCGGGACGCCCGGACCCGTCACGAGCTCGGCATCGCCTGATCCCGGCGCACACCCGCCGCCCTCCGCGGCTCGCCGCCGGTCTCAGGCGTCGAGGCCGATGCTCGTCATCCGGCGCGAGTGGGCCCCCAGCAGCTGGGTGAACACCGGCTCAACCTGCTTCTCGTCGTCGACGTCGAGCGCTCCCGGGCGCTCGGTCGTGCTCGACCGCAGCGCGCCGCGCGCGACCAGGAGGGTGTCGCCGACGAGGCGCCTCCCCCACAGGCTCAGCAGGGAGCGCAGTTCGTCGTCGTCCGAGATCGCGTCGGTGATGATGCCCACGAGCGGGGCGCGGTCGGCATCCGCTCGGAGGATCGCGGCCGCACGACGTCCGGTCTCGCCGTAGCTGCCGGACAGGGACAGATAGAAGTCGTCGAGCAGGCCCGCCGTCAGGTGGACCGACAGCATCGTCTCGAGGGGCCGCGCGCCGTGGGTGGCCCGGCGGAAGGCGTCGAGGGGCTCGCGGAACGGCAGCATCAGCTCGAGCGGGTCGTCGCCGCGGTCCCGGATGAGGGCGACGAGTGCCTGGTGCTTGAACAGCGCGGCGCCGGCCGCGCGGGAGAGCGACTCCTTGTGCCCGAGCTCGGGGCTGCGCTCGATGAGCGAGCTGAGGGTCTCGACGTAGCCGAGCTGCAGGTAGGCCGCCTGACCGAGATAGGTGGCGAGGTCGGGAGCGAGCTGCTCGAAATCGACGCGCCGGACGTCGCTCGCCTCGTCGCGCGAACGCAGCCGCAGGGTGCGCCCGGGGGGCCGCCGTCGCTGCCAGAACCACCTCACCACGGCACCAGCCTACGGGGCGCGGCGGCCCCCTCCGGTAGGGTGGTGGGGTCCCGGCGTCGGATCGGGACCCCGCGCCTGGGGCTGAGTGAAGGGCGTGGACCCCTCATCACGGCGGCATCTCACCGCCAGACAGGCACGGAAAGCATGACCACGTTCGCAGAGCTCGGCGTCGACCAGGACATCGTCGACACCCTCGCCGCCAAGGGCATCGTCGACACGTTCCCCATCCAGGAGCAGACGATCCCGCTCGGCCTCCCCGGCCAGGACATCATCGGCCAGGCCAAGACCGGCACCGGCAAGACCTTCGGCTTCGGCATCCCCGTCGTCCAGCGACTCGGCCTGAACCCCGAGCCCGGCGTCAAGGCCCTCATCGTCGTCCCGACGCGCGAGCTGGCCGTCCAGGTCTACGAGGACATGGACATGCTGACCTCCGGCCGCGCCACCAGCGTCGTCGCCATCTACGGCGGCAAGGCCTACGAGGGTCAGATCGATCAGCTCAAGGCCGGCGCGCAGATCGTCGTCGGCACCCCCGGTCGCCTCATCGACCTCAACAACCAGCGGCTCCTCGACCTCTCGAACGCGACCGAGGTCGTCCTCGACGAGGCCGACAAGATGCTCGACCTCGGCTTCCTCCCCGACATCGAGAAGATCTTCCAGAAGGTCGCGCCCGTCCGCCACACCATGCTCTACTCGGCGACGATGCCCGGGCCGATCGTCGCCCTCGCGCGCCGGTTCATGTCGAACCCGATCCACATCCGCGCGAGCGACCCCGACGAGGGCCTCACGCAGGCCAACATCAAGCACCTCGTGTACCGCGCGCACTCGCTCGACAAGGACGAGGTCATCGCCCGCATCCTGCAGGCCGAGGGCCGCGGCAAGACCGTCATCTTCACGCGCACCAAGCGCGCCGCGCAGCGCCTCGTCGACGAACTGAACGACCGCGGCTTCAGCGCCGGGGCGGTCCACGGCGACATGAGCCAGGAGGCGCGCGAGCGCTCGATGGCCGCGTTCAAGGCCGGCAAGCGGGACGTCCTCATCGCCACCGACGTAGCCGCCCGCGGCATCGATGTCGACGACGTCACCCACGTCATCAACCACACGATCCCCGACGACGAGCAGACCTACCTGCACCGCGCCGGCCGCACCGGCCGCGCCGGCAAGACCGGCATCGCGGTGACCTTCGTCGACTGGGACGACCTGCACAAGTGGGCCCTCATCAACCGCGCGCTCGACTTCGGCCAGCCCGAGCCGCTCGAGACGTACTCGTCGAGCCCGCACCTGTTCGAGGACCTCGACATCCCGGCCGGCACGAAGGGCCGCATCACCGCGGCGCCCAAGGCGGCCCCCGCACGGCCGAGCGCCGCTCCCGCCCG
>NZ_JAMXSA010000039.1:0-28052 GCF_024124465.1 Microbacterium sp. CnD16-F | reverse complement strand
GCTCCGGATGCTCCCTCGCCGCAGGTCCCGCCGGTGCCGCCCCTCCCGGGCGCGCCCGACGCGCCCCCGGCGCCGCCCGTCCCGCCGCAGCAGCACTGATCCTCAGCGCGACAGCATCTCCAGGGCCGCCATCGCGGCGTTGTGGCCGCCGATCCCACTGACGGCGCCGCCGCGCCGGGCGCTCGACCCGCACAGCAGAACACCCTCGACACCGCTCGAGACCCCCCACCGATCCGCGGGGGTCTCGAGCGGTTCGTCGTCCGCGGCCCACGGCCACGACAGGTCGCCGTGGAAGATGTCGCCGCCCAGCATCCCGAGATCCCGCTCGAGGTCGGCCGTCGTCCGTGCCTCCACGCACGGCGAGCCGTCCGGCGTCCGATGGAGCACGTCGGCGATCGGTTCGGCGAGCACCGCGTCGAGCGAACGCTGCGCGGCGGCCCCCAGGGCGTCCCGGTCGACGGCGCCGTCCGCGACGAGCCGGTGCGGGACCTGCAGTCCGAACAGGGTCAGCGTCTGCGCGCCCGAGGCCCGCAGTTCCGGCCCGAGGATCGACGGGTCGGTGAGGGAGTGGCAGTAGATCTCGGCCGGCAGCGGATCCGGGATGCCGCCCTCCGCAGCCCGGTCGTAGGCGGCATCCAGCTGCGACAGCGTCTCGTTGATGTGGAACGTCCCCGCGAACGCGGCGCGCGGGTCCACCGCCGTGTCGCGCAGACGCGGAAGTCGCGAGAGCAGCATGTTGACCTTGATCTGCGCGCCCTCGGGCGTCGGCGCTTCCGTCCCCGCGGCGCCGCCCGCGCGGAGCAGGCGGTCGAGGACCGCCGCACCGACTCCGCTCAGCAGCACCCGGGCACCGAGCCGCTCGCCGTCGGCGAGGACGACCTCGCCGTCCGGCGAGGCGGCGACGACCTCGGCGCCGGTGCGGATCTCGGCGCCGGCGCCCCGCGCCGCCCGCTCGAGCTCGCCGCTGACCGCACCCATGCCGCCGACCGGGACGTCCCAGTCCCCGGTCCCGCCGCCGATGACGTGGTACAGGAAACACCGGTTCTGGCGCAGGGAGGTGTCGTCCGAGCGCGCGAACGTGCCGATCAGTCCGTCGGTGAAGGCGATACCGCGTGCGATGTCGGTCTGCAGGCCGTCGCGCAGGAACTCCCCGAGCGGGCGGGCGGTCACGGCCTCCCACAGGGCGTCGTTGCCGACGGCCGCGCGAGCGTCGCGTTCCCGCTGCAGCGGCGCGGTCACGGTGGGGAACAGCGCCGCGCCGAGCGGGGCGAGACGCTCTGAGAAGCGCGCGAACCGGCCCGCTTCGTCGGCGTCGCCGGTGGCCCGCGCGAAGCTCGCGGCGGTGGCCGCGGCATCCGCGTTGTCGATGAGGATGCCCTGGCTCGGGTCGTCAGGCAGCGGCGTGTACGACGAGTAGCGGCGGCGTTCCAGGCGGATGCGCAGCCCCAGGTCGTCGATGACGGTGCGGGGGAGCAGGCTCACGAGGTACGAGTAACGCGAGAGGCGCGCGTCGACGCCCGCCCACGGCCGTTCCGAGACGGCGGCGCCGCCGACGTGGTCCTGCCGCTCCAGCACCGTGACGGTGCGTCCTGCCCGGGCGAGGTACGCGGCGGCGACGAGGGCGTTGTGGCCTCCGCCGATGATGACGACGTCGCGGGTGGCGCTCATAGTGCCCAACCTAGCGGCGTAGCGTGGAGGGATGGATGCCGCTGCGCTCGCCGACCTCGCCCTCGACATCGCCCGCGAAGCCGGCGCCCTCGCCCGGCAGCGCCGCGAGGAAGGTGTGGCCATCGCCGCGACGAAGTCCGCGATCGCCGACATCGTGACCGAGGCCGACCGCGAGGTCGAGGCGCTCATCCGTGCGCGGCTCGCCGCCGAGCGCCCGGACGACGGCTTCCTCGGCGAGGAGTCCGGTGCCGAGCGGGGCACCTCCGACATCACGTGGGTGGTCGACCCGATCGACGGCACGGTGAACTACGCCTATGGGATGCCGCACTACGCCGTCAGCATCGCCGCGGTCTCCGGTGAGCCGACACCGCCCACCTGGACGGCGCTCGCGGGCGTCGTGCACAACCCGGCGGTGGGGGAGACGTTCCACGCCGTCCGCGGCGGCGGCGCCTGGCGGGGCGAGCAGCGCCTCGCGGTGTCGCAGGTCGGCGAAGCCGGCGGGCTGGTGGCGACCGGATTCGGGTACGACCCGAAGCACCACGAGGGCGACCTCGCCCGCGTCGCGGCGGTCATGCCGCTCGTGCGGGACCTCCGCCGTGCCGGCGCGGCCTCGCTCGACCTCGCGTACGTCGCGGCGGGGCGCCTGGACGGCTATTTCGAGCGCGGTCTGCATCCGTGGGACCACGCCGCGGGTGCGCTGCTGGTGACCGAGGCGGGCGGCCTCGTAACCGGTGCGCCGGACGGATTCCCCGGCCGCGAGATGACGGTCGCCGCCGGACCGGACCTCCTCCACAGGATCGTCGCTGCGATCGGGTTGTGAACGGACATGCCATTCTCAGCCCCGTCGTGTAGCGTGTTTATCTGATCGTTACCTTCGCTGCCCGAGCGGAGGATTCTGACCTTGCAGCCCGCGGCCCCCGCCGCTCTACCCGAGAGCCCGCACGTTTGACTTTCGAGAACTCCCCCACCGACGCGCCCGCAACGCATCGCGACCGGCATTCCCCTGTGTCCGGCGCCACGCCGCTGACCCGTGCGGAGCTTCGGCGCCGCGCCGCCGCCGCTCCGGCTGCGAGCGAGGCCGAGGTCGCCGCGGCGCAGGCTGTCGCGGCGATGGGCGAGGTCATCGCAATGGTCCAGGCGAGCGAGACCCCGGCGCTGCGCCGTCGTCGCGACCGTGCCGCCGCGTCGGCGGAGTCCACCGTCGCCGAGTCGGAATCCGCGAGCCGCGAGTCCGCGTCCCCCTCGATCGTCGAGTCGGTCGTCGCTGAGACCCTCGCCGAGGCGCTCTCGGATACCTCCGCCGCCACCCTTCCTCTTCGTCGCCGTACGCGCACCCCGCGGACGGCGACGGTCGTTTCGCCCGTCCCCGAAGCTCCGCGGGTGCCCCAGTTCCTCGACGAGACGATCGTCCTGCCGTCGGCGTCCTCGACCCACACCTCGCCGCAGGATGCGGGCCCCGCCGTCGACGAGTTCGAGTTGGCGGCGAAGGTGTTCTCCTTCACCGGTGAGACGCCCGTCCAGGTCGCCCGGGCCGCCGTCGACGCCGAGGAGCACGCACGGCGCACGACCCGCGTCCGCATGGCCGAGCAGCCGCGCCGCCCGCGACGTGGTCGCGTGCTGCTGAAGCGGGCTGCTGCGGCATCCTTCTCGATCAGCGTCGTGGGTGTCGTCGGTCTCCTCGCCATCGGGACGACCACTCCCGTCACCGCCGTCGGTGCGTTCGGTCAGGACGTGAGCGGCGACATCTCGCTCGCCGCCCAGGCCACGGACGCCGACGCCCCCGAGATCCAGGCGTACGTCGCCGGCTCAGACGCCGGTGAGACGACGCTCGCCCGGTCGGGGGAGTACGACATCGAGTCCATGGCCGACGTGGCCGCCCAGTCCGGTGTGACGCAGTTCGCCGGCACGTGGGTGAACGACGAGACGGCCGCCGTGCAGTGGCCGTTCCCGGTGGGTGTGCCGATCTCGGCGCAGTTCGGTTCGAAGTCGTACCTGTCGAAGTTCTCGCGCCCGCACCGCGGCACGGACTTCACGTCGGGCGCCGGCGCCGAAGTCCACGCCGTCGCCGCGGGCACCGTCCGCATCGCGACCGAGGCCGGCGGCGACTACGGCGTCACCGTCGTCATCGACCACATCATCGACGGCAAGCTCGTCTCGACCCGGTACGGCCACATGCAGTACGGATCGCTGCGGGTCTCGCCCGGCGAGACGGTCGACGCCGGTGACGTTATCGGGCGGGTGGGGAACACGGGCAAGTCGACGGGTGCCCACCTGCACCTCGAGGTGCTGCTCGGCGGCACCACCCGGATCGACCCCGTGCCGTGGCTGGAGGAGCACACGGAGGGCTGACCCGTGACATCGGGGATGCCGCGACTCTGGTATCCTCTTCTAGTTGCCCGCGTGCGGGCAGCACGCCCCGATAGCTCAGTGGCAGAGCACTTCCATGGTAAGGAAGGGGTCGTCAGTTCAATCCTGACTCGGGGCTCGCAGCATCTCTCGGATGCTCGTGGCGGGGTAGCTCAGTTGGTGAGAGCGCACGACTCATAATCGTGAGGTCGCGGGTTCAAGCCCCGCTCCCGCTACGCAAAACCCCCGGCTCCACCCGGGGGTTTTGTTGTTCTCGTGTGCCGGGTGCGCGGGCCGATATGCTCGCCGCATGCTGCCAGGGCGCGCTCCACGAGCACTGGGTCTTCCCGGCCACGGCGCGGGTGATCGAACGCGCGAGGTGACGACATAGTTAGCCGGCGATCGTCGCTGTCCGTTGCGGCCACGGTCCTCACGGTCACGGTTCTCTCCGCATGCAGCGCCGGCTCCCCGCCGACGGGTCCTCTGTTCGAGGACGTCCCGGACGGGGCGCACGCCTATGTGTATGTGGCCAAGGGGCAGCCCATGGAGTTCACCGACGGCTTCGACACCTTCGCCGCACCCGAGGATTCCGACGTCGTCATCGAGTCGGTCCGATCGATCGGTGACTCCGACGAGGTCACTGTGATCGGCACGCTGCTCTCCGGCCCTCTGGGCGAGAACGGCATCTGGCAATCGTTCGACGCCTATCCGCCGGTCGAGGGACTCGATGGCGACACGTTCGAGGCGGCCGGGGCACGCATCCCCGCGGGGTCGGGGCACTATCAAATCCTGATCGGGTATCGCGGCGACCTCACGAGGATGTCCGTCCGGCGAGGAGTCGAGGTCACCTACCGGATCGGGGACACGACATACCGGGACACGTTGCGGGCAGGCATCGTCATGTGCCCACCCGATGAGGAACAGGCATGCGGCGACGAGATGGACCAGCTCGTGGACGAGCTCGCCGACACCAGCTGAGCAGAGACTCGGGGTGTCGTGTCCGGGGTCAGCCCGCGGTGGACGCCCGCACCACCAACTCGGGCGGGAACACGGTCTTCGGGACCGCGTGCAGACCGTCATCAACGCGGGCGCCGGGCTCGGCGTGCTCGTGTCGGACCGGTTGCGCTGTTCGCGGACGAGCAGCGGGTCGGCATCGTCGCGGCGTGGCGCGCGCAGTGACGGGCGTGCTGCTCGTGTGGAGCACCCGCATCTTCGTCGACAGCCCCGCGGCCGGCGTCGGCGTCCTCGCGAGTCCTGACCGCGGCCTCGCGTACGCAGATGCAACAGATCCGGCCCGACACGCCGCACCGCCGGGGCGGGCGTCGGCGTGTCGGGCCGGATCCCTTGCATTCGTGAACGGGTCAGAGGTCCTCGGGCGACAGGTCGCCCTCGCCCTCCTCGCCCAGTTCGACGACCACGGGGTCCTCACCCTGCGATTCGGGCTGGATGTCGCTCGCGGCATACGTCTCTTCGGGGTCCTCCGCCGGGGCGTCGTCGAGGGGGCGCCCCTCGAACTCCGCGTCGGCCGCAGCGGTGTCGCCGACGGTCGTGTCGCCGAGCGGCGCATCGGCCGGGTCGAGGCGGATGCCGTCGTTGTCGCCGGTCTCGGGTGTGCTCATGTCGCGGTCCTTCCTCGCGTGCCCGGGCGGTCGCACCGGGCATTCACTCTGCGCTTCCTCGCCATCGGTCCGCAGGGGCTGTCGCCCACCGGGCGCCTCGGCTACCCTGCCGCGATGACCACCCGGCTGCTCCTGATCTCCGACACGCACATCCCCGGCCGCGCCCGGCGCCTGCCCGACGCAGTACTGCGAGAAGCGGATGCCGCAGATCTCATCGTCCATGCCGGGGACTGGGTCGCGGCATCCGTCCTCGACGACCTGCGGCAGCACGGCGACGTCCTCGGGGTCTACGGCAACAACGACGGCGAGGACCTGCGCGCCGTTCTGCCGGAGGTCGCGCGCCGCGAGGTCGAGGTAGTGCGGATCGCGGTCGTGCACGAGACGGGGCAGAAGCAGCGTCGCGAGGAACGGATGGACGTCGCCTACCCGGATGCCGACCTCCTGATCTTCGGCCACAGTCACATCCCGTGGGACACGACGACGCCGCGCGGGATGCGGCTGCTCAACCCGGGTTCGCCGACGGATCGGCGTCGGCAGCCCCACCACACGTTGATGACGCTGGAGCTCGCGGACGGCGGCATCCGCTCTGCCCGGCTCCACAGCATCTGACGAGGTGCCCTCTGCCGCCGGAGGAGTACTATCGCCGTCGGATTGCTAGAAAAGCGAGGTAAATGTCATGGCGAAGGACTCCCGGCGGTGGTTCGGTCTCGTCTTCATCAGCGTCGCGGTCTCGCTCATCATCGTCGACTCGACGATCGTGAACGTCGCGGTGCCCTCGATCGTCGAAGAGCTGAAGATCAGCTCGACCGAGGTGCAGTGGGTGCAGGAGGTCTACACCCTCGTCTTCGCCTCGCTGCTGCTGTTGTTCGGCGCCTTCGCGGACCGGTTCGGGCGACGGCGCATCATGCTGCTCGGCGTCGCGATCTTCGCCGCGTCGTCGGTGCTCGCGAGCTTCGCGCCGACGGGTGAGCTGCTGATCCTCGCCCGTTTCGTGCAGGGTATCGGGGGCGCCATGATCCTGCCGACGACCCTGTCGCTCATCAACTCGACCTTCCGCGGCCGCGAGCGCGGCATCGCCTTCGCTGTCTGGGGCTCCACGATCGGCGGGATGGCCGCCGTCGGGCCGCTGCTCGGCGGATGGCTGACGACGGCGTTCTCGTGGCGGTGGGCCTTCGGCATCAACGTGCCGCTCGGGATCATCATCGTGATCGGCGTCCTGCTGACCGTCGCGGAATCCCGCGAGGCCCGCAGGCGGTCCATCGACGGTGTCGGGGCGCTCCTGTCGGTCATCCTCTTCGGCTCGCTCGTGTTCGGCCTCATCGAGGGGCGCACGTTCGGGTGGTGGACGGCCGAGGACGGCCTGACGATCGGCGGGTGGGAGTGGCCGTTGACGATCTCGCCGATCCCGTTCGCCTTCGCGGTCACCCTCGTCGCGCTCGTGCTCTTCGTCTGGTGGGGCCTGCGTCGTGCCCGCCGCGGACAGGACCCGCTCATCGACTTCTCGCTGCTGAGCATCTCGTCGTTCCGTAACGGCAACATCGCGGCGCTCGTCGTCTCGCTCGGCGAGTTCGGACTCATCCTCGCCCTGCCGCTGTGGCTGCAGTTCGTCCTCGCTTCAACGCCCTGCAGGTGGGCTTCCTGCTGCTCGCACTGGCGGGCGGCTCGTTCGTCGCGAGCGGGGCCGCGGGCGCGTTCAGCGGCAAGGTCCCGGAGGTCGTCGTGGTGCGCGTCGGCATCCTGGCCGAGATCGTCGGCATCGCGTGGGCCGGGTTCATCATCGGACCGGATGCCGCCTGGGGCTGGCTCATTCCGGCGCTCGCCGTGTACGGGTTCGGCGTCGGACTCGCGACGGCGCAGCTCACCGGCGTCATCCTGCAGGATGTCCCGGTCGAAAAGTCGGGCCAGGGGTCGGGCATGCAGTCCACCGCGCGCCAGGTCGGCTCGGCGCTGGGCGTCGCGATCCTCGGGACCGTGCTGTTCACGACGACCGGAGGTGTGCTCGCGGCATCCCTCGACGACGCCGGGGTGCCCGCCGCGCAGGCCGACACCATCGTCTCGGCCGTCGTCGACTCGGCCGGTGCCGCGATCGCCGGGTTCGAGGCGGACCCGGCGCAGGCGCAGATCGCGGATGCCGCGCGCACCGCGTTCTCGGACGGCACCCGCGCCTCGGCGCTGACCGCCGCGGGCTTCTTGGTGATCGGCCTCGGCGCGACCTACGCCCTGGGGTCGGGGCGCCGGCGCGAGGAGTCTCAGGAGTCGCGGCCGGCGGAGCGCGTCCAGGGGTCGTAGTCGACCTCGAGCGGCTCCTGCGGGGGCCGCTCGGGTTCGGGGACGTGCTGCAGGTTGACGCGGACGCGGTACCAGAGCGAGCTCGATCCGCGCATGCCGTCGACGAGCACGTCGGCGGGGGAGAGGCGGCGGGTGACGTCGGGATGCCGCGCCTTCCACCGCTCGAGACCTTCGAGGGCCTCGTCCTTCGTCGCGGCTCGCGAGATCTCGATGAGCGGCATCGTCGACTGGCGGCGCCCGGTACCGTCGCCGCCCCGGGGCGCCTTCTCCGCAGGCCCCAGGCGCTCGGCGAGGTCGAGCAACCGGTCGAGCGAACCGGGTGCGTCGTCGATGCCCGCGTGCGCGTCGCCGCGCTCGGCGAACAGGGCGGGAACCGTGCGCACCGTGAACGCCTCGGGACGGACCTCGCGCAGGTCGTCCCAGTCGACCGGCATCGACACGCGGGCGTCGGGGAGCGGGCGCACCGAGTAGGCCGAGGCGACCGTGCGGTCCTTCGCGTTCTGGTTGAAGTCGACGAACACGCTCTCGCCGCGCTCCTCCTTCCACCAGTGCGCCGTCGCGAGCCCCGGCGCCCGGTTCTCGACCTCGCGCGCGAATGCCTGCGCGGCCAGTCGCACCTGCGGATAGTCGTGGGCCCGGTCGGTGCGGACCAGGATGTGGATGCCGCGCGATCCCGACGTCTTCGGCCAGCCCACGAGCCCGACGTCGGCGAGCACGTCGCGCGCGACGAAGGCGACGTCGACGATCTGCGTCCAATCCACGCCGGGCATCGGGTCGAGGTCGATGCGGAGCTCGTCCGGGTGGTCGAGGTCGTCGGCGTGGACCGGATGCGGGTTGAGGTCGAGGCATCCGAGCCCCACCGCCCAGACCAGGCCCGCGGCATCCCGGATCACCGCCTCTTCGGCGCTCGTCCCCGAGGCGTAGCGGAGCGTCGCGGACGACACGAAGTCCGGCCGGTTCTCGGGCACGCGCTTCTGGAAGAACGCCTCCTGACCGATGCCCTTCACGAAGCGCTTCAGCACCATCGGGCGGTCGGCCACGCCCCGGAGCGCGCCGTCGGCGACGGCGAGGTAGTAGTCGGCGAGGTCGCGCTTGGTGATGCCCGGCTCGGGGAACACCACCTTGTCGGGGCTCGAGAGCCGCACCTCGTGCCCGTCGACCTCGAGCGTGACCGCGTCGTCCTTCTTCGCCATGCGCCCGGTCTACCGCGCCCGCGCCGGCCCCGCCACGGGGTTGCGGCGCGGCTGTGTCTACGATCGAGAGGTCCCGTCCGGCATCCCTCCTGGAGGTCCCATGTCCACGCCCGTGTCCGGCACGGCCGCACTCGACCACGCCGCCGACCTGGCCGACTTCGTCGCCGCCTCGCCGTCGAGCTACCACGCCGCAGCCGAGGTCGCCCGTCGACTGCGCGAGGTCGGCTTCCGCGAGCTCGACGAGCGCGAGGCCTGGCCGGCGCAGCCGGGTGGCCGGTTCCTCGTGGTCCGCGACGGTGCGGTGCTCGCCTGGATCGTCCCGGAGAGAGCGGATGCCGCGACCGGCGTCCACGTCTTCGGAGCCCACAGCGACTCACCCGCCCTGAAGCTCAAGCCGCGCCCCACGACCGGGTCGCACGGGTGGCTGCAGGCCGGCGTCGAGGTCTACGGCGGGCCGCTGCTGAACTCCTGGCTCGACCGTGAGCTGCGCCTCGCGGGTCGCCTCGTGCTCGACGACGGCACGAGCGTCCTCGCCGCGACCGGACCGCTCCTGCGTCTGCCGCAGCTCGCGATCCACCTCGACCGCGAGGTCAACGACGGGCTCGCCCTCGACCGGCAACGGCAGACCCAGCCGGTCTGGGGTCTGGGCGACGCCGACTCGGCGGATCTGCTCGGCGAGCTCGCGGCGCAGGCCGACGTCGACGCGACCCGCATCCGCGGATACGACGTGGTCACGGCGGATGCCGCACGCGGCGTGGTCTTCGGCAAGGACGATGCGTTCTTCGCCTCGGGGCGGCTCGACGACCTCGCGTCGGTGCACGCCGGTGTCGTCGCGCTCGCGCGCGCGGCGGACGGGTTCGACGGGGAGCGCATCGCGATGCTCGCCGTCTTCGACCACGAGGAGGTCGGCTCCGCCACCCGCTCCGGTGCCGCGGGGCCCTTTCTCGCCGACGTACTCGAGCGGATCCAGCTCAGCCTCGGCGCCGACCGCGAGCAGCAGCTGCGCGCCCTCGCGTCGTCGTGGTGCGTCTCGAGCGATGTCGGTCACGCCGTGCACCCCAACTACGCCGAGAAGCACGACCCCGTCGTCCAGCCGCGGCTGGGCTCCGGCCCGATCCTCAAGATCAACGCGAACCAGCGCTACGCGACCGACGGCGCCGGGGCCGCTGCGTGGCACCGCTGGTGCGAGACCGCCGGTATCGGCTCGCAGGAGTTCGTCTCGAACAACGCGGTGCCGTGCGGCTCGACCATCGGTCCGATCACGGCGACGCGACTGGGCATCGCCACGGTCGACGTCGGCATCCCGATCCTGTCGATGCACTCGGCCCGCGAGCTCGCGGGCGTCACCGACCTGTACGACCTCGCCCGTTTCGCCGAGGCGGTCTTCACCTCCTGAAACGGCGGATGCCGCGGGCCCGCCGACGTCGTGTCGGGGACCCGCGGCATCCGGGGGCGTGCGGGGGTCAGTACCAGCCGTTGGACTGGGAGTGGCCCCATGCGCCGCAGGGGCTGCCGTAGCGGCCGTCGATGTAGCCGAGGCCCCAGGCGATCTGCGTCGCCGGGTTCGTCTTCCAGTCGGAGCCGGCGCTGCCCATCTTGCTGCCGGGCAGGGCCTGCGGGATGCCGTAGGCGCCGCTGGAGGAGTTGTAGGCCTGGTAGTTCCAGTTCGACTCCTTGTTCCAGAGGGAGACGAGGCACGAGAACTGGTCGTCGCCCCAGCCGTAGTTTCCGAGCATGCTGCGCGCGGTCGCCTGCGCGGCGCCGGCGGACGTGCCCGAGGCGGCGCGCTTGGTCGTGCCGGCGGAGCTCGACGAGCCCGACGACGACGAGCCGGAGGAGCTGGACCGGGATGCCTCGGCCGCGGCAGCTTCTTCGGCGGCCTTCTTCTCGGCAGCGGCCTTCGCAGCAGCCTCGGCCTTGCGCTTCTCCTCGGCCAGACGCTCCTTCTCCTTCTGGATGGCGGCGTCCAGGCGGCCCTGGAGCGCGCCCGTCTGCTCGTTCACCTCGGCGACCGCCTCTTCGACGGCGGCGGTGGCGTCGCGCGTGTCGAGCAGCAGCGGGAGGGCGGAGACGTTCTCGAGGTCCGAGACGGCCTGAGCGAGGTCATCGGTCTCGACCGTGGTGTCGTCCGTACCGACGTCCAGCTTCGAGGTCGCGATGTCCGCGGTGACCTTCTTCGAGGCTGCGACTGCGTCGTCGGCGCGGTCGAGGGTGGACTGGATCTTCGAGGCGGGGACCGAGGTGCCGACGCCGGCGGTGATCGAGTCGGGCAGTGCCTTCGTGAACGAGGCCAGCGCGATCGCCGGGGTCGATTCGGCACGTGCCGTGGCCGGAGCGGGGGCCATGGCGGTGGCGCTCGCGGCGATGGCGAACGCGGTGGTCAACGTCGTGAGGACGAGGACCGGACGGCGCCGGAGTCGGCGTGCGTCGGTGCGGGTCGTGCGGATGGATCGGCGGGTGGGGGTGGATGGCGTGTCTGTAGGCATGCAGAGAGAAAGGTTCCGTGTAGCGAGAACACGCTCCGATGGAGCGCGCGTGTCCGTTCGGGCGGGCACGAGTCGCCCACTCTGTCCCACGTTCCTGGGCGTTACCCGAACGTTACCTGGACAGTCACGTCGTCGACGGTATCCGAAAAAGACCTGGTCACGATCCCTGGGAAGTTGCTGACGCCGCCCATCGAATGTCGTCAACGATATATCGTTGGGTATCGGTCACCATCTGGAGGAGACATCATGAACAGCTCATTCGGCTCGCAGGGCTTCGGTTCGGGCGGCTTCGGCGGCGGCGGTCGCGGCTTCGGATCGGGGTCCCAGGGCTTCGACCTCAGCGGCCTCGGCGCGAATCTCATGGAGGCGTTCGAACAGTTCCGCACCCAGTTCGACCAGCGTCCCGCATCGCCCCGGATGAGCCGCGGCGACGTCCGCACCGCCGTGCTCGCCCTCCTCGCCGAGAAGCCGATGCACGGGTACCAGATCATCCAGGAGATCGACTCGCGCAGCGGCGGCTCGTGGAAGCCGAGCGCCGGCTCGGTCTACCCCACTCTTCAGCTCCTCGCCGACGAGGGCCTGATCGTCGCCGAGGAGGCGAACGGTCGCAAGACGTACTCGCTGACGGACGCCGGCCGGATGGTCGCCGAGGAGGCCGTGGGATCGGCCCCGTGGGAGACCGCCGCGCCGCAGAAGGAGCACCCGCACCGCGCGACCGCGCTGCCCAAGGCGGGTGTCGAGCTCGCCCAGGCCGCCGCGCAGGTGGCGCGCTCCGGCTCTCCCGAGCAGGTGGCACAGGCCGTCGAGATCCTCGACGAGGCCCGCCGCCGGCTCTACGCCCTGCTCGCGCAGGGCTGACCCGCGTGGCAGCACGGCGTCGGGAAGGCGACGACCTTCCCGACGACCGCGACGCACGGGCGCGCTACCGCCGCATCCTGCGTTTCGCCGCGAGGGCCCTCGTGGTCACGTGGTGGTTCGAGCTGTTCCTTCCCCGGATCGGTCTCGGCTGGATCGGCGTGCGCGGCCGTTCGGCGCGCATGCAGCGGATCGCCCGACGCTTCCACGCGCTCGCGATCGACCTCGGCGGTCTCATGATCAAGGTCGGGCAGTTCATGTCCTCGCGCCTCGACGTGCTGCCGCCCGAGATCACCAAGGAGCTCGAAGGTCTGCAGGACGAGGTCCCCGCCGTCCCGTTCCCGCTCATCCGTGCCGAGGCCGAGGGCGAGCTCGGGGTCACCCTCGACCGCGCGTTCGCCGCCATGGAGACCGTGCCGGTGGCCGCGGCATCCCTCGGCCAGGCTCACCGCGCACGCCTGTCGTCGGAGGACGCAGCCCTGACCGGGCTGGACGCCGTCGTCGTGAAGGTGCAGCGCCCGGGCATCCAGGACATCGTCGACACCGACCTCGCGGCCCTCCGCCGGGTCGGCAGGTGGCTGAGCCACGTACGGATCGTGTCGGACCGCGTCGACGCGCCGCAGCTCGTCGAGGAGTTCGCCGAGACGAGTCTCGAGGAGATCGACTACCTGCACGAGGCCGCCAACGGCGAGCGGTTCGCGGCGGACTTCGCGGGCGACCCGCGCGTCGGCGTCCCCGCCGTCGTCTGGGAGCGCACCTCGAGGCGCACCCTGACCCTCGAAGACGTCACGGCCATCAAGATCACCGACCACGAGTCTCTCCGGGCCGCCGGCATCGATCCCGCCGAGGTGGCGCAGGTGTTCGCCTCCGTCATGTTCGACCAGGTGTTCACGCACGGGTTCTTCCACGCCGACCCGCACCCGGGCAACATCTTCGTCACGCCGATGCCGACGACGGATGCCGCGGGTCCCGCGACCCCGCCGTGGCGGCTCACGTTCATCGACTTCGGGATGATGGGCGAGGTCCCGCCGAGCCTGCGGACCGGTCTCCGCCGCCTCATGATCGCCGTCGCCGCGCGCGACGGCGTGGCCCTCGTGCAGAGCATCCGCGATGTCGGCGTCCTGCTGCCGAGTGCCGACACGAGCGAGCTCGAGCGCGCCATGACCCAGCTGTTCGCGCGCTTCGGCGGGATGGGCTTCGCCGAGCTGCGCGAGGTCGACCCGCGGGAGTTCCGCGCGTTCGCGATCGAGTTCCAGGACGTCGTGCGGACGCTGCCGTTCCAGCTGCCGGAGAACTTCCTGCTCATCGTGCGCGCCATGTCGCTGACCTCGGGTGTCTGCAGCGCCCTCGACCCCGCGTTCAACCTGTGGGATGCCGTCGAACCCTATGCCTCGCGTCTCGTCCGGGAGGAGGGGCGCAACGCCGTGACCGACGTGCTGCGGCGCGCGGTGACCTCGCTGACGACCGCTTCGCGCCTGCCGGGCCGCGTCGACGACCTGATCACCCGCGTCGAGGACCATCGCATCACCCTGCCCGACCCGGCGCTGGAGCGTCGCGTCGGGCGGCTCGAGCAGCTCGGCCGTCGCACCCTGTCGGGCATGCTGTTCGCCGGCCTTCTCGTCGGGGGCGCGGTGATCCGCCCCGACGATCCGGTGCTCGGCGGTGTCCTCATGACGGGGTCGCTCCTGCCGCTCGCGCACGCCGTGCTCGCGGGGGTCTTCGGCCGCCGCTGGTGAGCGCGCGCCGGCGCCTAGGATGAGTCGGGCGCACCGGTCCGCTGGTGGCGGTGCGCGGAGGAGGCGGCATGGCCGGCAATCGCAGGACCTGGGTGCTCGTCGACGGGGAGAACATCGACGCCACCCTGGGCGGATCGATCCTCGGCCGGCGTCCGCAGCCCGATGAGCGGCCGCGGTGGGACCGCATCCTCTCGTTCGTCGCGGACAGCTGGAACCAGGATGCCCGCGGGCTCTTCTTCCTGAACGCGTCCATCAACCTGCCGATGTCGTTCGTGCAGGCGCTCCTCGCTCTCGGCTACCAGCCCGTGCCGCTGTCGGGAGACCCCGACGAGAAGGTCGTCGACCTCGCCATCCAGCGCACCCTCCGCGCCCTGCAGGACCACGGCGACGACGTCGTCCTCGTCAGCCACGACGGCGACTTCGTCGACGACCTCGGCGTCCTCGCCGACGGCTCGCGCCGTGTCGGCGTGCTCGCCTTCGAGGAGTTCCGCAACGCCGGCTTCGCCCAGATCCCCGGCATCCGCTTCTTCGACCTCGAGTACGACGCCGGAGCCTTCGACGCTCAGCTGCCGCGCGTGCGCATCATCCCGATCGCCGAGTTCGACCCGGAGCAGTTCCTGCGCTGAGCGCGCTCAGGCGAAGCGGACCCAGTTCGCGCCGCGGCCGGTCTCGTACCGGCCCTGCAGGTGCAGGTCCGCGCCGTCGACGCGGTAGAGCGAGACGGTCGTCGAGCGCTCGCCCGCCGCGACGAGCAGCGTGCGGTCGTCGCTGACGGCGAAGCCGCGCGGCTGCTCCTCGGTGACGACGAAGCCGGTCGGTTCGGAGAGGGAGCCGTCCGGCGCGATGCGCAGGGCCGCCAATGTGCTCGCGGTCCGCTCCGAGGCCCACACGACGCCGTCGGTGAGGTGGATGTCGGCGCCCCAGACGTAGTGGTTCTCGCGGGGGTCCTCGTCGATGACGCTGTGACGGAGTTTCTCGGACGGGTCGTGGGCGGGCGTCGACGACAGCAGCTCGAGCGTGCCCGCCGCCGGGTCGCGCCGGTAACGCAGGACTTCGCCGGTGAACTCCGTCAGAACGTACAGGGTCTGCTCGTCGTCGCCGAACGCGAGGTGACGCGGGCCGCTGCCAGTCGGAGCTGCGGCGACCGGCGGGTCGAGCGGGGTCAGCGCGAGGTCGTCGCCGAGCGAGAACTGTGCGATGAGGTCGCTCTCGAGCGAGACGAAGTAGGCGTGGCGGCCGTCGCTGCTCGCGAGCACCGAGTGCAGTCGCGGGAAGCGGACCTCGGCGGCGGGCGGGCTGACCACCCCGTACGCGTCGACGGCGCAGACGATCCCGTACCCGCCGGAGTACGCCGCGCCCAGCAGCACCGAGCCGTCCCGCGTGAGCGAGAGGTAGTTCATCGCGCCGCCGGGCAGCGGCACGCGGGTCAGCGGGGTGAGGTCGCCCGTCTCACGGTCGAGGGAGAGGGTGAGGATGCCGGCATCCGCGTTCTCGTCGTCGGCCTTGACCGACGCGTAGACGAGGCCGCGCTCGGGGTCGACGGCGAAGTTCGAGCATCCGGTGGTGCCGGTCGTGACCGACAGGCGCTCGAGCCCCGCATCCGTCACACGGAACGTGCTGATCGAGGATTCACCGGCATTGGCCACGAGGACGAGCGATGGGGACATGCTTCGATCGTAGGCCGAGGCTCCGCGCGGGCGTCCGCCGGGCCGGGAGTAGGGTCGAGGCATGCGTTTCCTGTCGGGCCCCGCCTCGTGACCACGACACCCCCCGTCGCCCGCACCCCCCGCTACTACCTGGGCGCACTGGGCATCGGCCTGCTCGCCGGGCTCATGTCGGGCATGTTCGGCGTGGGCGGCGGAACGGTCATCGTGCCCCTTCTGCTGACGCTGCTGGTCTTCGATCAGAAGCGCGCCGCCGGCACCTCGCTCGCCGCCATCGTGCCCACCGCCATGGTCGGCGTCGTGTCGTACGCGGCCGTCGGGGCCGTCGCCTGGGTGCCTGCGCTGATCCTCGCCGCCGCCGCGGTCGTCGGCGCGCAGATCGGTACGTGGCTCCTGGCCCGCCTGCCGCAGAACGCGATCCGCTGGGGCTTCATCGCCTTCCTCGTCGTCGTCATCGTGATGCTCTTCATCGTCGTGCCGTCCCGCGAGGCGGAGTTGCCGCTGACGTGGCTCACGGGAACGGGCCTGGCCGTGCTCGGTGTCTTCACCGGCGTGATGGCGGGGCTCCTCGGGGTGGGCGGCGGCGTCATCGTCGTGCCCGCGCTCATCTTCCTTTTCGGCACGAGCGACCTGGTGGCCAAGGGCACCTCGCTGCTCATGATGATCCCGACCGCGATCTCGGGGACGATCGGCAACCTCCGCCGCCACAACGTCGACCTCGTCGCCGCCGGCGTGATCGGCGTCGCCGCGTGCACGACCACCGCCCTCGGCGCGTGGCTTGCGACCCTCGTCGACCCGTTCACGGCGAACGTCCTCTTCGCGGTCTACCTGACCTTCATCGCCGTGCAGCTGTCGATCAAGGCCGTGCGGGCCCACCGCGCCCGCTGAACCGGGCCGGCGCCGGACCCGGACGGTAGGATCGACCGGTGCCCGTGAATCCCGAGTTGCAAGGTCGCGCCTTCCCGCCGACCGCCCCGTACCTCGTCGGCCGCGAGAAGGTGCGCGAGTTCGCCCGCGCGGTGTTCGCGACCGACCCGCAGCACGACGACCCCGAGGTCGCGCGTTCCCTCGGCTACGCCGACGTCGTCGCGCCGCCGACCTTCGCGATGGTGATCCAGGACGCCACGCTGCAGCAGCTGCTGAGCGAGCCGGATTCCGGGATCGTGCTCGAGCGCGTCGTGCACGCCGAGCAGCGCTTCCGCTACACGCGGCCCATCGTCGCCGGCGACGAGCTGACGGGACGCCTGACGGTCACCGGCATCCGCGCCTTCGGGAAGGGTGCGATGGTGACGAGTGAGGCCGAGATCACGGATGCCGCCGGTGACCACGTCGTCACCGCGACCTCCGTCCTGCTGGTGGGAGGCGACGAATGACCGCCGTGGGCCCGAACCTCGAGGTCGGCGCGGTCGTCGCCGAGCGCACCGTGCACCTGACCCGCGCCGCGCTCGTGCGGTACGCGGGCGCATCGGGGGACTTCAACCCGATCCACTACAACGACGCCGTCGCCGAGCGCGTGGGGCTGCCCGGTGTCCTCGCCCACGGCATGCTCACGATGGGCCTCGCCGTCGAGACGATCGTGTCGTGGCTGGGGGACTCCGGCCGCATCCTCGACTACGGCGTCCGCTTCACGCGCCCCGTGGTCGTCGACACCGATGCGGGGGCCGACGTCTCCGTCGTCGCCAAGGTCGGCGCGATCGAGGACGACGCCGTGCGCATCGACCTGACCGTCTCGCACGACGGCACGACCGTACTCGGCAAGGCGCAGGTGCGCGTGCGCGCGGCATCCTGATGCCCGAGATCGCCCCCGTCCCGCTGTCGCAGCTCACGACGCTCCGCGTCGGTGGGATGCCGCACCGCATGGTCGAGGCCACGACGACCGACGAGCTCGTCGCCGCCCTCCGTGACGTGTGGGACGACGGCGAACGCTGGCTCGTCGTCGGCGGCGGGTCGAACCTGCTGTTCGGCGACGACGAGTTCGACGGCACCGTCGTCCTCGTGCGGACGAGCGGCATCGAGCGCCTCCCGTCGCCGCACCCCGGCCGCGTGCGGCTCAAGGTGCAGGCCGGTCACAACTGGGACGACCTCGTCGCGCAGACCGTGGCCGCAGGACTCAGCGGCATCGAAGCCATGTCGGGGATCCCCGGCACCACCGGCGCCGCCCCCATCCAGAACGTCGGCGCCTACGGCCAGGAGATCGTCGAGTCGCTCGTCGAGGTCGAGCTCATCGATGAGGCGACCGGCGAGGTGTCGGTGGTCCCGGCATCCGATCTGGGACTCGGGCTCCGCACCTCGGTGCTGAAGAAGCATTACGGGTCGGTCCCCGAGCGCTCCGCCGTCATCCTCTCGGTCACGCTGGAGCTCACGCAGGTCGGTCACGGCGACGTCCCCGTGCGCGGCGCGCAGCTGCGGTCGGCGCTGGGCCTCGAACCGGATGCCGCGGTCTCGCTCGCGTGGATCCGCGAGACGGTGCTCGACATCCGCTCCCGCAAGGGCATGGTGCTCGACGAGGACGACCACGACACGTGGAGTGCGGGGTCGTTCTTCCAGAACCCGATCGTCTCGGCGCAGTTCGCCGCGACGCTGCCGCCCGAGGCGCCGCGCTGGTCGATGGCGCCCGAGCCCGAGGCCGACCGCGTGATCCCGCTCGACCGGTTCGACGGGTTCATCCCGCCGCGGGCGGACGGACCCGCGCCGGTGAAGATCAGCGCCGCGTGGCTCATCGAGCAGGCGGGGATGCGCAAGGGCTTCCGCCTGCCGGGCTCGCGCGCGTCGCTGTCGACGAAGCACGCGCTCGCCCTCACGAACCGCGGACGCGCGACCGCAGAGGAGGTCGCCGCGCTGGCGCGACTCATCCAGCAGCGCGTGCAGTCCGAGTTCGGGGTGCTGCTGCAGCCCGAGCCGGTGCTCTTCGACGTCGAGCTCTGACCCGAGCCGTCGACCTCGGTGGTCGTCGGCCGGCGGGTGCGCGTCAGCCGAAGAGGCGCTGCAGGCGCTGGACGCCCTCGAGCAGCTGCTCCTCGCCGAGCGCGTACGACAGGCGCAGGTAGCCGGATGGGCCGAAGGCCTCGCCCGGGACGACGGCGACCTCGGCGCGCTCGAGGATGTAATCCGCCAGCTCGAGCGATGTGTCGATGCGCACACCGTCCCACTCGCGCCCCAGCAGTCCCGTGACGTCCGGGTAGACGTAGAACGCGCCGAGCGGGTTCGGGACCGTGACGCCGGGGATCTTCGCGAGCTCCGAGACGATCAGCCCGCGACGGCGGTCGAAGGCCTGGCGCATCTTCTCGGCCTCGTCCTGCGGGCCGGTGAGGGCGGCGAGGGCCGCGCGCTGCGCGATGTTGTTGACGTTCGAGCTGAGGTGCGACTGCAGGTTGCCGGCGACCTTGATCGCGGCGGCGGGGCCCACCATCCAGCCCACGCGCCAGCCGGTCATGGCGTACGTCTTCGCGACGCCGTTGACGAGGATCGTCTGGCCGGCGAGCTCGGGCACGGCCTCGACGATCGAGACCGCGCGAGCGCCTTCGTAGACGAGGTTCTGGTAGATCTCGTCGCTGATGACCCAGATGCCGTGGGCGAGGGCCCACTCGCCGATCGCCTTCGTCTCGTCGGCGGTGTAGACGGCGCCCGTCGGGTTCGACGGCGACACGAACACGAGCGCGGTCGTCTTGTCGGTGCGCGCGGCCTCGAGCTGGTCGACGGTGACCTTGTACTCCTGGTCGGCGCCGGCGAACACCTCGACGGGCACACCGTCGGCCAGGGCGATCGCCTCGGGGTAGGTGGTCCAGTACGGCGCGGGCAGCAGCACCTCGTCACCCGGGTTCACGACCGCCTGGAAGGCCTGGTAGACGGCTTGCTTGCCGCCGTTGGTGACGATCACCTGCGACGGGGCGACCTCGTGGCCCGAGTCGCGCAGCGTCTTCGCGGCGATCGCCTCGCGCAGCACGGGCAGACCGGCCGCGGGGGTGTACCGGAAGTTGGCGGGGTCGCGCAGCGCCTCGGCCGCGGCATCCACGACGAACTGCGGGGTCGCGAAGTCGGGCTCGCCGGCCGCGTACGAGACCACCGGTCGTCCCGCGGCCTGCAGCGCCTTCGCCTTCGCGTCGACCTTCAGGGTCGCGGACTCGGCGATCGCGCTGAGCTTCGTGGAGACGGCGGGCGTGCGGGGGGCGGCAGCGTGTTCGGTCACCCTCCGAGCGTACCGTCGGGCGCGTTGTCGCGGGATGCCGACCGGCGCCCCGTGCGGCCGGTTCAGCGCGTCGGGCGCGTCAGGATCTCGTTGCCGGCTTCGAGGATCGCGACCGTGTGCTCGGTGTGGGCGGTGCGGCATCCGGTCGCGCTGCGCAGCGTCCAGCCGTCCTCGTCGACCTTCAGCTCGTCGGTGTCGACCATGACCCACGGCTCGATCGCGAGCATGAGTCCGGGGCGCAGGCGGTACCCGCGGCCGGCGCGGCCGATGTTCGAGACGTGCGGGTCCTGGTGCATCGTCGTGCCGATGCCGTGCCCGCCGAACTCGGTGTTCACGGGGTAGCCGGCACCGGTCAACACGTCGCCGATCGCGGCGGAGATGTCACCGATGCGCGCGCCAGGCTGGGCGGCTTCGATGCCGGCGGCGAGGGCCTCCTCGGTCGCACGGATGAGGGCATCGTTCTCGGCGTGGGGCGCGCCGCCGACGGTGAAGCTGATCGCGGCATCGGCGGCGACCCCGCCCGTCTTGATCGCGAGGTCCAGCGTCAGCAGGTCACCGGCGGCGACACGCTGGTCCCGCGGACGGCCGTGCAGCACGGCGTCGTTGACGGCGGTGCAGATGTAATGGCCGAAGGGGCCGCGGCCGAACGACGGCGCGTAGTCGACGTAACAGGACTCGGCGCCGGCGCCGAGGATCATGTCCTTCGCCCATGCATCGATCTCGAGCAGGTTCGTGCCCGGCTTCACGCGCTCCTTGATGCCGTGCAGGATGTCGCCGACGAGGCCGCCCGTCGTGCGGGCGCGGTCGATCTGGTCGGGGGTGAGGATCTCGATCACGAGGCAGTCCGTTCCGGTCGGCAGGCGCGACCTCTCATCCTACGCCCGCCCGGATGGTTCCCAGCCCGGCTCCACTACGGTGGATAGGTGAGTGACCCCCAGACCCCGACCGAGCCCGCAGACACCCCCGCCCTCCCCGGCTTCGACGAGCTGGGCCTCACCGGTCCCGTCCTCGCCGCCATCAAAGACCTCGGCTACGAGACGCCCTCCGCGATCCAGGCCGCGACCATCCCCGTCCTCCTCGGCGGCCGCGACGTCGTCGGCATGGCACAGACCGGCACCGGCAAGACCGCCGCGTTCGCGCTGCCGATCATGGAGAACCTCGACCTGACGCAGAAGACGCCGCAGGCACTCGTCCTGGCCCCGACCCGTGAGCTCGCGCTCCAGGTGTGCGAAGCGTTCGAGTCCTACGCCGCGCGCATGAAGGGCGTCCACGTCCTCCCCGTCTACGGCGGTCAGGGCTACGGCGTGCAGCTGTCGGCTCTCCGCCGCGGCGTGCACATCGTCGTCGGCACGCCCGGCCGCATCATGGACCACCTCGAGAAGGGCACCCTCGACCTCTCGCAGCTGAAGAACCTCGTGCTCGACGAGGCCGACGAGATGCTGAAGATGGGCTTCGCCGAGGACGTCGAGCAGATCCTCGCGCAGACGCCCGCCGAGAAGCAGGTCGCCCTGTTCTCGGCGACGATGCCGGCATCCATCCGCCGTCTCGCGCAGCAGTACCTGCGCGACCCGGAGGAGATCACGGTCAAGACCAAGACCTCCACGAACACGAACATCACGCAGCGGTATCTGATCGTGTCGTACCAGCAGAAGGTCGACGCGCTCACCCGCATCCTCGAGGTCGAGGACTTCGACGGGATGATCATCTTCGTCCGCACGAAGAACGAGACCGAGACCCTCGCCGAGAAGCTCCGCGCCCGCGGGTTCAGCGCCGCCCCCATCAACGGCGACATCCCGCAGCCGCAGCGCGAGCGCAGCATCCAGCAGCTGAAGGACGGCAAGCTCGACATCCTCGTCGCGACCGACGTCGCCGCGCGGGGCCTCGACGTGGAGCGCATCAGCCACGTCGTGAACTTCGACATCCCGACCGACACCGAGTCGTACGTGCACCGCATCGGCCGCACCGGTCGCGCGGGCCGCACCGGCGACGCGATCAGCTTCGTCACCCCGCGCGAGCGCTACCTGCTCGCCCACATCGAGCGAGCGACGCGTCAGGCGCCCACGCAGATGCAGCTGCCGACGACCGAGGACATCAACTCGACCCGTCTCGCGCGCTTCGACGACGCCATCACGGCGGCGCTCGCCGAGACCGACCGCATCAGCAAGTTCCGCGACGTCATCGCGCACTACGTCCGCAACCACGACGTGCCCGAGCAAGACGTCGCCGCGGCGCTCGCCGTCGTGGCGCAGGGCGAGACACCGCTGCTGCTCGACCCCGAGCGCGACGAACTCGCGAAGGCGGTCGCCGCCGACGCCGAGCGCGGCACGCGCAAGGACCGTCCGGCGCGCGCCGACGGCCCCCGTGAGCGTCGTGGCAAGGGCGACTTCACGACGTACCGCATCGCGGTCGGACGCCGGCAGCGCGTCGAGCCCCGGCAGATCGTGGGCGCACTCGCGAACGAGGGCGGCCTCGGCCGCGACGACTTCGGCGCCATCACGATCCGTCCCGACTTCTCGCTCGTCGAGCTCCCGACGAACATGGATGCCGGCGTCCTCGACCGCCTGCGCGCCACGCGCATCTCGGGTCAGCTGATCAACATCGCCCCCGACCGGGGACGCCCCGGCCAGCGGGGCGGTGATCGGCGCCCGTTCGACGACCGCCCGAAGCGCAGCTTCGACGACCGTCCGCCGCGGAAGCCCCGGCACAAGGACTGACCGCACGAAGAGGGGGCGGATGCCTGAACAGGCATCCGCCCCCTCTTCGTTCCCCCCGGACGTCAGCCGAACTGGTTCATCGTGTTGTGCGCGCCGCCCGCCTTCAGGGCGGCCTCGCCGGCGAAGTACTCCTTGTGGTTGTCGCCGATGTCGCTGCCGGCCATGTTCTGGTGCTTGACGGTCGCGATGCCCTCGCGGATCTCGCGCCGCTGCACGCCGCGCACGTATGCGAGCATGCCCTCGTCGCCGAAGTAGCCCTTGGCCAGGTCATCCGTCGACAGCGCGGCGGTGTGGTAAGTCGGCAGGGTGATGAGGTGGTGGAAGATCCCCGCCCGCGCGGCGCCGTCGCGCTGGAAGGTGCGGATCTTCTCGTCCGCCAGCCGGGCGAGCTCGGTGTCGTCGTAGGCGACGTTCATGAGGTCGGCGCGGTCGTAGGCCGAGAGGTCCTCACCGCGCTGCTCGAGCGCGTCGTACGCCTGCTGCCGGAAGTTCAGCGTCCAGTTGAACGACGGGCTGTTGTTGTACACGAGCTTCGCGTTCGGCACCTCGGCGCGGATCGCGTCGACCATGCCCGCGATCTGCTCGATGTGCGGCTTCTCCGTCTCGATCCACAGCAGGTCGGCGCCGTTACGGAGCGACGTGATGCAGTCGAGCACGACGCGCGCCTCGCCCGTCCCGGGCCGGAACTGGTACAGGTTGCTGGGCAGGCGCTTGGGCCGCAGCAGCGTGCCGCCCCGCTTGATGACGACGTCGCCGTTGCCGAGATCGGCGCCCGAGATCTCCTCGACGTCGAGGAACGCGTTGTACTGGTCGCCGAGGTCGCCCGGCTCTCGCGTGACGGCGAGCTTCTGCGTGAGGCTGGCGCCGAGCGAATCGGTGCGGGCGACGATGACGCCGTTGTCGATGCCGAGCTCGAGGAATGCGTAGCGGACCGCGTTGAGCTTCGCGATGAAGTCCTCGTGCGGGACGGTGACCTTGCCGTCCTGGTGACCGCACTGCTTCTCGTCCGACACCTGGTTCTCGATCTGGATGGCGCACGCGCCCGCCTCGATCATCTTCTTCGCCAGCAGGTACGTCGCCTCGGGGTTGCCGAAGCCGGCGTCGATGTCGGCGATGATCGGGACGACGTGCGTCTCGAAGCTGTCGATCTGCGACTGCACGAACTCGGCGGCCGTCTCGTCGCCGGCGGCGCGGGCGTCGTCGAGCTTGGTGAACAGCAGGTCGAGCTCACGGGCATCCGCCTGCCGGAGGAACGTGTACAGCTCCTCGATGAGGGCGGGGACGGCCGTCTTCTCGTGCATGGACTGGTCGGGGAGCGGCCCGAACTCGGAGCGCAGCGCCGCGACCATCCAGCCCGACAGGTACAGGTAGCGCTTGTTCGTGCTCTTGAGGTGCTTCTTGATCGAGATCAGCTTCTGCTGCCCGATGAAGCCGTGCCAGACGCCGAGCGACTGCGTGTAGAGGGACGAGTCGGCGTCGTACTCGGCCATGTCGCGCCGCATGATGTCGGCGGTGTACTGCGCGATCTCCAGTCCCGTGCGGAACCGGTTCTGCGCGCGCATCCGGGCGACGGATTCGGGGTCGATGGCATCCCAGGAGGGGCCGTTCGCCTCCTTCAGGGTGCGGATGGCGTCGATGTCGTTCGAGTAAGCGGTCATTGCTCTTCCTCTGGTGTGCGGGGCCGGGGTCAGTCGGCGTCGGTCAGGTAGGTGGCGTAGGCGCCGAGGGTCAGGAACGTCGGGAACTCGGCGCCGAGGGCGACATCGCGGAACACGGCGGCGGCGTCGTCGAACCGGTCGCCGCCCTGGCGCTCGACCTCGCTCAGCACCTGCGCGATGAGGCCCTCGATGTAGTCCCGGGTGATCGGCGTGCCGTCCTCGGTGGTGCGGTCCTGGTGGATCCACTGCCACACCTGCGACCGGCTGATCTCCGCGGTCGCGGCATCCTCCATCAGGTTGTCGATCGCGACGGCGCCGAGTCCGCGCAGCCACGCCTCGATGTAGCGGATCGCCACCGACACGTTGCCGTAGACCCCGGCGGCGGTGATCGGCAGGCCGATGTGGCAGTCGATCAGCTGCGACGGGTGCACCTGGACGTCCTCCCGCAGGCGGTCGACCTGGTTCGGCCGGTCGCCGAGCACGGCGTCGAACTCCGCCTGCGCGACCGGGATGAGGTCGGGGTGGGCGACCCACGTGCCGTCGAAGCCGTCGCCGGCCTCGCGCTTCTTGTCGGCGGCGACCTTCTCGAACGCCTGCCGCGTCACCTCGGGGTCGCGCCGGTTCGGGATGAAGGCGCTCATGCCGCCGATCGCGTAGGCGCCGCGCTTGTGGCACGTCTGCACCAGCAGCTCGGTGTACGCCCGCATGAACGGGACGGTCATGGTGACCTGGCTGCGGTCGGGGAGGACGAACCGGGCGCCGCGGCCGCGGTAGTTCTTGATCATCGAGAAGATGTAGTCCCACCGGCCGGCGTTCAGACCCGCGATGTGGTCGCGCAGCTCGAACAGGATCTCGTCCATCTCGAACGCGGCGGGAAGCGTCTCGATGAGGACGGTCGCGCGGATCGTGCCGTGCGGGATGCCGACGTACTGCTCGCTGTAGGTGAAGACGTCGTCCCACAGCTTGGCCTCCTCGGACGACTCGATCTTCGGGAGGTAGAAGTACGGGCCGCGGCCGTTGGCGATCAGCTGCGCGGCGTTGTGGAAGAAGTACAGGCCGAAGTCGACGAGCGAGCCGGACGCCGCGAGGGTGCGGCCGTTCCGGTCGGTGAACTCCATGTGCTTCTCCATGAGGTGCCAGCCGCGCGGCCGCATGACAATCGTCGGCGTCCGCTCCGCCGTGACGCGGTACTCCTTGCCCGCCTCGTTCGTGTAGGTCAGCTGCCCGCGGATCGCGTCGAAGAGCGAGAGCTGGCCCTCGATGACGTTGCGCCACGTGGGGCTGGTGGCGTCCTCCTGGTCGGCCAGCCACACCTTCGCGCCGGAGTTCAGCGCGTTGATCGTCATCTTCGGGTCGGTCGGGCCGGTGATCTCCACCCGGCGGTCCTCGAGCCCGGGGCCGGGGCCGGCGACGCGCCATTCCGCGTCGTCGCGGATGTGCGCCGTGTCATCCCGGAACGTGGGGTCCTGGCCGTTGCCGATCTCGAAGCGCCGACGCATCCGCGCGGCCAGCCGGTCGTGGCGACGACCGCCGAAGCGGGCGTGGAGCTCGGCGAGGAAGTCGAGCGCGGCGGGAGTCAGGATCTCCTCGTACCGGTCGCCCATCCGACCGCGAACGACGAGCGTCGGCGTGATCTGCGTCGGGGTGGGGGTGGTGACGGGCGCGATGCCCGTGGCAGTGAGGGTCATGGCCGGCTCCTTCGCGGTGAGGTCGACGCCGGTGCGGCGCCGATTCGGTTCGTGACACCCAGCCTGTGTGAAGTTCGACTCTCGCAACGAACATTTCCGGAGAGAAGATTGCGCGATCTTCTGCTTCCGTGACACACTCCCGGTCATGACAATCATCGAAGACGCCCCGGTCGACGGCGATGCGGCCGACGCGCTCACCATCGGGAGGCGGGTGCGGCAGCTGCGCGTCGCGCGTGGGATGACGCTCGACGACCTGGCATCCGCCGTGTCCCGAGCGCCGAGCCAGTTGTCGATGATCGAGACGGGCAAGCGGGAGCCGAAGCTCACGCTGCTGCAGGCGATCGCGCGTGCCCTCGGCACGACGATCGACGCGCTGCTCGAGGCGGAGCCGCTCGACGAGCGCGCCACGCTGGAGATCGCGGTGGAGAGGGCGATGAAGGGGCCGACGTTCCAGTCCCTCGGGATCGAGCCGTTCCGCATCGGCAAGGCCGTGCCCGACGAGGTGCTGCGTACCGTGCTGCGCCTGCAGGGCGAGGTCGAGCGGCTCAACGACGAGCGCTCCGCGACGCCAGAAGAGGCGCGTCGCGCCAACGTGGAGCTCCGCCACCTCATGCGGCGGCAGGACAACTACTTCCCGGAGCTCGAGGGCCACGCGCAGCGGATCCTCGCCGCCGTCGACCATCCAGGCGGCCCGCTCACGCAGCGGACCGCATCCGAGATCGCCGCCCACCTCGGCTTCTCACTGCACTACGTGAGCGACCTGCCGCAGTCCACGCGCAGCGTCGCCGACATCCGCCACGGCCGGCTGTACCTCTCGAGCACGGTGCCGCACCGCGGCGACTCGCGGACCCCCGTGCTGCAGGCGCTCGCCAGCCGCATCCTCGGCCATGCCGAACCGCGCTCCTACGCCGAATTCCTGCGCCAGCGCGTCGAGACCAACTACCTCGTCGGCGCGATGATGGTGCCCGAGGCGCACGCGGCGGCGGCGCTGCAGGAGGCGAAGTCCCGTCGCGCGCTCTCGATCGAGGACCTCCGCGATGCCTATTCGGTGTCGTACGAGACCGCCGCGCACCGGTTCACCAACCTCGCGACGCGGCACCTCGACTTCCCGGTGCACTTCCTCAAGGTGCACGAGTCGGGCACGATCACGAAGGCGTACGAGAACGACGACGTGAACTTCCCCGCCGACCGGTTCGGCTCGATCGAGGGGCAGCTGTGCTGCCGCAAGTGGACGAGCCGGGTCGTGTTCGACATCCCCGACAAGTTCAACCCGTACTACCAGTACACCGACACCGGGAACGGGACTTACTGGTGCACGGCCCGCGTAGAGGCGTCGAGCGAAGGCTCCCACTCGGTGAGCGTGGGCGTCCGCTTCGACGACACGAAGTGGTTCATCGGCCGCGAGACGACGAACCGCGGCGTGTCACGTCACTCCGTCGAGGTGTGCTGCCGGCGCCCGCCGGAGGACCTCGAGTCGCAGTGGCGCGACCAGGCGTGGCCGAACGTGCGGACGCCGCGGACGCTGCTCGCGACGCTGCCGACGGGGGCCTTCCCCGGCGTCGACACGACCGACCTGTACGAGTTCCTCGAGGCGCACGCGCCGGAGTGAGGCCGCCGCCGGGCCGAACGGCGGAGATCCTCGCGACGCGCCGTGGTGCGGCATCCGTTCCGCGGCGTGTCCGACCGGATCTCCGCCGTCGGCCTCACCCCCCGAGCTGCAGCGCCGCCCACAGCTCGGCGCGCCCGGCGAACGACGAGAGGTCGACGCCGAGCACGCGTTCCGCGGCGGCGAGGCGCGTGCGCACGGTGTGGCGGTGCACACCGAGCGCGGATGCGGCGCCGTCGTTCGACCCGTCGGCGGTCACCCACGCGCGCAGGGTCTGTTCGAGCCGGCCGCCCTGCTCGCGGTCGTGCCGGCGCAGCGGCTCGAGGAAGGCGGCGGCCACCGTC
>NZ_JAMXSA010000038.1:0-28114 GCF_024124465.1 Microbacterium sp. CnD16-F | reverse complement strand
GCGCGCCTGGGCGGCCGGCATGCCCGTCGCGCGCGGACCGAACGCGACGTTCTCGCGCGCACTGAGGTGCGGGAACAGCCGCGGGTCCTGCCCGAGCAGCACCACGCCGCGCTGCATCGGCGGCGTGCGCACCCGCGGGTCGGCCGCCCGCTCGACCGTGCGACCGGCCACCGCGATCTCGCCGCCGTCGAGCGGCACCAGACCGGCGAGCGCCTCGAGGAGCGTCGACTTGCCGGCGCCGCTCGGACCCATGATCGCGACCGTCTCGCCGGCATCCGCGTCGATCTCGACGTCCACGCGAAAGCCCGGACGCTCCACCACGACGTGCGCCCGCAGCCCGCTCATCGCACCGCTCCCGGTCGCCAGCCGCGCACCAGCATCAGCACCAGCACCGCCGCGGCGAGCAGCAGCAGCGCGAGCGCAACGGCCGTGCCCTGCGTCACTCCGGCGCCGTTGAACGCCGTGTAGATCGCGAGCGGCATCGTCTGCGTGACGCCGGGCCGGTTGCCGGCGAACAGCGCGGTGGCGCCGAACTCGCCGATCGCGCGGGCGAAGCACAGCACGACGCCGGCGACGATCCCGGGGGCGGCGAGCGGCAGCGTGATGCGCCGCAGGATCGTCCAGCGCCCGGCGCCCAACGCCGCCGCGGTCCGCTCGAACTCCACCCCGGTCGAGCGCACGGCGCCCTCGACGGCGAGCACGAGGAACGGCAGCGCCACGAACGTCTGCGCGACCACGACGGCGGGCGTCGTGAACGACAGCCCCCACCCGCCGAGCCACCCCTGCCGGCCGAAGAGGTACAGCAGCGCGATGCCCCCGACCATCGGCGGCAGCACGAGCGGCACCGTCACCGCGGCCCGCAGCACCGCCGCCAGGCGGGGACCCGACCGCGCGATCAGCAACGCCAACGGCACCCCGATCACGACGCAGACCGCGGTCGCCGCCGCCCCCGTGCCGAGCGAGAGGCCCAGCGCCGACAGCGCCGCGGGCGACGTCACGTCGGCGACGAACGTCGACCACTGCACCCGGGCGATGAGCGCCACGAGCGGCAGAATCAGGAACGACAACCCGACCAGCGCCGGTACCGACAGCATGCGCGGGACGTAGCCGCGCCCCGCGCTCACGGCGCCCCGAACCCGCGGTCCGCGAGGATCCGCTGCCCGGGCTCCGACAGCACGAACGCGACGAACGCATCGGCGGCCGCGGGGTTCGCGGCATCCGTCAGCGCCGCGATCTCGTACCGGTTCACGACGTCGCCGCTGCCCTCGGGGACGATCGCCTCGACGTCGTCGCGCCCGACCACGTCGGTCGCGTAGACGAGGCCCGCATCGGCCTCACCCGCCGCCACCTTCGTGAGCACCGCGGTCACGTTCTGCTCGAGGCTCGCGGCGTCGACCGTCACACCCGCGCCCTCGAGCAGTCGAGCGGATGCCGCGCCGCACGGCACCTCCGGAGCGCAGAGCACCGTCACGACGCCGGACAGATCGGCCAGCGACGCGACGCGTTCCGGGTTGCCCGCCGGGACGACGATCACGAGCGTGTTCGTCGCGAAGACCGCGGAGTCGGGTGCGAACTCCGACACCTTCGCCATCGTCGACTCATCGGCCGACGCGAAGACATCCGCGGGCGCGCCCTCGGCGATCTGCGTGGCGAGCGTCGACGATCCGTCGTACACGGGACTGATCCGCACGTCGGGATGCTGCGCCGTGAACGCGTCGGTGACCTCGTCGAACGACGCCTGCAGGGATGCTGCGGCGTACACGTTCAGGGTGCCGTTCACGTCGTCGTCCGACGCCGGCGGAGTCGAGGCGGCGCAGCCGGTCAGCGCGAGCACGAGCGCGGCGAGCGCGCCGGCCGGGCGGCGCACGTCAGTCCCCCGCCAGCTCGACGACGACGTTCGTCGCCTTCACCGATGCGCGCGCTGTCGTCCCGACCTCGAGCTGCAGCTCGCGCACCGCCTCGGCCGACAGCAGCGACACCACCCGGTGAGGACCGGCCTGGATGTCGACCTGTGCCATGACCCCGTCGACCTGCACCCGCGTGACGATCCCGACGAAGCTGTTGCGCGCGCTGGAGCGATGCTCGAAGCCGTCACCGGGGTCGTTCGCCATGGTCACCGCGAACGCCGCGAGGGCTTCGCCGGGGATCTCGGCGGGCACGGCATCGGTCACGGGGAGCAGGCCCTGGTCGATCCAGCGCCGCACCGAGTCGTCGCTCACACCCAGCAGACGAGCGGCCCGGGCCACACGGTAGGTCGTCATGGTTCGATCATGCCGCACACGCGGCTGATTGGGGGCCACCGATGCCGCATCTGCGGACCCGTTGGCCCGTCGGCATCCGATTCCGCGGCGGCCCTGCCATCACCGACACACGTACACTCGGGACATGCGCCCGTTGGTCGATCCCGTGCCCGAGTTGGATCCCGACGAGCGCCGGCGCACCGCGCGCCACACGGTGCTGAAGGGCATCGGCGACGAGGGTCAGCGGCGGCTCGCGAACACCCGCGTCGCCGTCGTCGGCGCGGGCGGCATCGGCTCGCCGGCGATCCTCGCCCTCGCCGCCGCGGGTATCGGCGCGATCACCGTCATCGACGACGACACGGTCGAGCTGCACAACCTGCAGCGCCAGATCGCGCACCGCATCGAGGACATCGGGGTACACAAGACCGAGAGCACGGTGCGCGCGGTCGCCGCCCTCTCCCCCGTCACGGTCGTCACCCCCGTGACCGCCCGCCTCGACGACACGAACGCGCAGGAGTTGCTCGCGGGCGCCGACATCGTCATCGACACGAGCGACTCGTTCGCGACGCGTCGCGCCGTCGCCGCCGCGGCCGAGGCGCTCGGCGTGCCGCTCGTCTGGGGCGCCGTCCGCGAGTGGCACGCGCAGATCACCGTGTTCTGGTCGCGCCCGACCGAGGGCGACCCCGTCGTCCTGAACGACCTCTTCGCCGTCGGCACCGAGGGCGACCCGCCGACGTGCGCCCAGGTCGGCGTGCTCGGCGCGCTGTGCGTGCAGGTCGGCGGCATCCTCGCCACCGAGGTCGTCAAGCTCGCGATCGGCGTCGGGCAGCCGCTGCTCGGCCGCATGCTCGTGCTCGACGCCCTCTCGAGCCGGCAGCACGAACTGCCGCTGCGGTCAGCGGCGAGCGCGGCGGCGCGCATGAGCGGCCTCCGCACGGTCGAGGAACAGCTCGCCCGCGTCCTGGCCGCGGTGCGTCCGATCGCCGGCGAGACGCTCCCCGTCGGTGACGCCGCGGGCCGCACGCTCACGGCACCCGCCGTCGCCGCGCACGACATCCCCCTGTTCGACAACTCCGCGATGGACGGGTTCGCCGTGCGCGCCGCCGACGTCGTCGCGGCGGGGCCGGGGCATCCCGTCTCTCTCCGTGTCGTCGCGGACCTGCCGGCGGGAGTCGCCAGCGATCCCCCGCTCGCTGCGGGCGAGGCGGCGCGCATCATGACCGGGTCGCCGACACCCACCGCCGCCGACGCCGTCGTGCCGTTCGAGAGCACGGCGGGTGGACTCGCCGACTCGCTCGGAACCGTCGAGGTGCTCGAGGCGCCGACGCCGGGCGCGTTCATCCGCCGCCGCGGCGCCGACCTGCGCGCGGGCGACGTGGTCGTCGACGCGGGCGAGCGTTTGGGACCGTTCCAGGTGGCCGCGGCCGTCGCGGCGGGCATCGACGAGGTCACGGTCACCCGGGCACCTCGCGTCGCCGTCGTCTCCACCGGCAGCGAGCTGCTCGCCCCCGGTGAGCCCGTGCGGCGCGGCCTCATCCCCGACTCGAACGGACCGCTCCTCGCACAGCTCGTCGTCGACGCGGATGCCGAGCTCGTCCTGAGCGCGCGCGTGTCGGACGACGGCGCGGAGGTCGCGCAGGTGACGGCCGACGCCCGCGCCGCCGGGGCCGACGTCATCGTCTTCACCGGCGGGGTGAGCGCCGGGGCCTACGAACCCGTCCGTGCCGCCTTCGACGGCCACGGCGAGGTCGAGTTCACCCGCGTGTCGATGCAGCCGGGCAAGCCGCAGGCGTTCGGGACGGTGGGTGACGGATGCCTCGTGTTCGGCCTTCCCGGCAACCCGGTCAGCGTCGCCGTGTCGTTCGAGGTGTTCGTGCGCCCCGCACTCCTCGCCCTGCAGGGGCGCTCGGTCATCCAGCGCCCGCGGATCACCCTCACCGCCACGGAGTCGTGGACGACACCGCCCGGACGGCGCCAGTACCTGCCCGCGGTCGTCGACCTCGCCGTCCGCACGGTGCGTCCCGCGACGGCGGGTGGCTCGGGCTCGCACCTGGCCGGCGGGCTCGCCCGGGCATCCGCTTTCGCGATCGTCCCCGCCGAGGTCGCGAGCGTCGCCGCGGGTGACGAGGTAGATGTCATGCTGGTCGGATGACGTTCCCCCACCTCGACTCCGCCGGCCGCGCGCACATGGTCGACGTCACCGCGAAGAGCCCGACGGTCCGCACCGCGACCGCGCGCGGGTTCGTGCGCTGCAGCGCCGAAGTCGTCGCCGCCCTCCGCGACGGCACCGCGCCGAAGGGCGACGTGCTCGCCGTGGCCCGGATCGCCGGCATCCAGGCGGCGAAGTCCACCGCCACGCTGCTGCCCCTGGCGCACGTCATCGGGGTGCACCGGGCGTCGGTCGAGCTCGAGATCACCGACGAGGGTGTCGAGATCGAGGCCACCGTGGGGACCGCCGACCGCACCGGCGTCGAGATGGAGGCCATCACCTCGGTGTCGGTCGCCGCGCTCGCCGTCGTCGACATGATCAAGGGACTCGACCGCGCGGTCGTCATCGAGAACGTCCGCATCGTCGCGAAGTCCGGCGGCCGCTCGGGCGACTGGGTGCGCCCCGGCGAGGAGGCACGGGCATGACCCTCGTGCGCTACTTCGCGGCAGCCGCCGAGGCCGCCGGGACCGAGAGCGAGGACCGGACCGAGGCGACCCTCGACGAGCTCCGCACCGCCGTGCTCGACGAGCACCCGAAGCTGTGGTTCGTGCTGCCCGACTGCGCCGTGCTGGTCGACGGCGTGCGGACCGACGGCGACGCCTCGCTCGCCGACGCGCGCCTCATCGACGTGCTGCCGCCGTTCGCCGGCGGATAAGGGCAGGCGGGTGAGCGCGGGTCAGCCGCCGATGCCCTTCCAGGCGGTCGTGCCGTCTTCCTCGACCTGACGCTTCCACACCGGCAGGTCGGTCTTGATCGTCTCGATGATGGCGCGGCAGACCTCGAACGCCTCGGCGCGATGCTCCGACGCGACCGCGATGACCACCGCCGCGTCACCGACGGCGAGGCTGCCGACGCGGTGGCTGACGGCGACGACGGCATCCGCGGCATCCCCCGCTTCGGCGGCGATGCGGTGCAGCGTCGTCTCGGCGTCGGGGTGGGCGCTGTACTCGAGCCCGACGACCGTGGTCGCGGCATCCGCATCGTTGTCGCGCACCCGCCCGATGAACGTCGTCACCGCGCCGTACCGGGGGTCCTCGACGGCGCGCAGGTGCGCCTCGACGTCGAGCGCGGCCTCTTCGAGCCGCGCGATCCGCACCGTGTTCACGAGTGGTCCCCGCCCTTCGCCTGATCGACCACGTGCCGGGCGACCGACACGATCACCGGGATGCCGGAGGCCACCGCTCGGGTCGAGCCCGGCAGGTTGACAATCAGCGCCCCCTCGGGCTCGACGACGCCCGCGACGCCGCGGGAGAGCAGCGACATCGGGGTGTCGGCGAGGCCGACGCGGCGGAGCTCCTCCGCGACGCCCGGGATGACCCGCGTCACCACGCGCTCCGTGCCCTCGGGGGTGCGGTCGCGCGGACCCACTCCGGTGCCGCCGGTCGTGACGATGAGCCGGGCCGGGGTCGCGAGCGCACGGCGGAGCGCCTGCTCCACGGCATCCGCTCCGTCGGGGACGATCTCGCTGCCGACGCACGGAATGCCGGCCTCGCCGAGGAGCGCGACCGCGAGTGGCCCGCCGCGGTCCTCTCGTTCGCCGGATGTCGAGCGGTCGGACACCGTGATGACATAGGCGCGCAGGGTCACGTGCTCACCCTAGGCGGTCGCCGGCAGGCGGTCACGAGACGGTGATGAGCGAGCGCTGCCACCCGGTCGAACCGTCGGGGGCGATCGGCGCGCGCTCCTCGATCTGGGTCTCGCCGTTCTTGTTGATCGCACGCACCGCGACGTAGTGGGGGCCGGGAGTGGCGTCCCACTCGAGGACCCACTGCACCCAGGTGTCCTCGTTGATGGGGGTCGAGAGCTTCGCCGACTGCCAGTCGCCGTCGTCGATGCTGACTTCGACCCGCTCGATGCCCACGGTCTGCGCCCACGCGACGCCGGCGAGCGGGACCGTTCCGGCAGAGACCGGCGTGCCGCTCTTCGGTGTGTCGAGGCGGGACGAGAACTTGATCGGCGCCTGCGCGGAGTATCCGCGCGGGGTCCAGTACGCCTCGTCGGCGGCGAACGTCGTGATCTTCAGCTCGGTCACCCACTTGGTCGCCGAGACGTAGCCGTAGAGCCCGGGGATCACCATGCGGACGGGGAAGCCGTGCTCGGGCGGCAGCGGCTCGCCGTTCATCGCCACGGCGAGGATCGCGTCGATGTTCTCATCGGTCCCGGCCGACAGCGGGGTGCTGGCCGTGTAGCCGTCGACGCTGCGCGAGAGGATCATGTCGGCATCCGCCTTCGGACCCGCCATCTTGAGCACCTCGCGCAGCGGGACGCCCTGCCAGATGGCGTTGCCGACGAGCCCGCCGCCGACCTCGTTCGAGACGCACGTGAGCGTGATCGCGTACTCGTCGAGGCCCATGTCGAGCAGGTCCTGGAAGGTCAGCTCGACGCGCTGGTCGACCATCCCGTCGATCACGAGCCGCCACGTCGAGGGGTCGACCGTCGGCACGGTGAGCGCCGTGTCGACGCGGTAGAAGTCGGCGTTCGGAGTGATGAGCGGGCTGATGCCTTTGACGTCGAGCTCGGCACCCGCGGGGATCGTCACGGTGCTTCTCGTGGCGGGCAGCTTGAGCGCCCGACGGATGGCGTCGGCCGAGGCGGTGGCGGCGCTCACGGCTCGCGCCGTGACGCCCACGACGACAGCGGATGCCCCGGCGATGACGGTCGTCAGCAGGAACCGCCGACGATCGAGGCCCTGTGCCTCACCGGTGTGGGTGTCGTCGCGCCAGCCGCGCAGCCACCGTCCGAGCAGGAACAGGACCGCGGCGGAGCCGAGCGTGCCGAGCGTGGGCGGGAGGAACGCCAGCGGCGTGGCGTCGGCGCGGGTGACGATCGCCGCACCCGACAGGATCCCCGCGACGAAGAGCGCGATCACGCCGACGGGCGGTCGCACGTACTCGAGGATGCCGGCGATCGCCGACGCGATCGCGACCGCGAGGCCGAGCCCCGCGAGCAGAGCGACCTTGTCGTACTCCCCGAACGTCGTGATCGCGAACTCCTTGAGCGGCCGCGGCACGACGTCGACGACGAACGACCCCACGGCGAGGATCGGACTCGCCGTGCTCGAGAACAGGAGGGCTGCGAGTTCCGCGATGGCGAGGAACACCGCGCCCGCGACGATCCCCGAGAGGGCGGCCCACAGGGTGAACCGCGTACCGCTGGTGTGAGTGCTCATGTCATCCCTTCAACAGGTGTTCGGAGCGAACACGCGATCGGATGAACCGAGGAGCGGCACGCGAGGCGAGCTGATGCGTCTCACTCTGGCTGGTCGGGTGGGCGAAAGCTCGCTCTTGCGGAAGCGGGGCGGATGCCGCAGGGGCTCGCGCACGCCGGCGGGACGTGTCGGGGCGGGGCGGCGTCGAGTAGTGTCGGCCCGGTGACCCCCGCGCACCTCGCCGATCGTCTCGAGAAGACACCCGGGCCCCAGCTCCCCTCGCACCCGGCGATCGCCGTGTGGCGCGCAGCGGCATCCGCCGACATCGACGCGATCCACGCGGTCGTCAGCGCGGCCGACGCGGTCGACCACCCCACGTGGACGACTCCGCGGCAGGACGTGGCCGAGGCGTTCGAGTCGACCCACATCGACCCCGCGCGGGACACCCTGGTCGCCGTCACCGCCGACGGCGAGATCGTCGCGACCGGCGTCAGCGCACTTCACCCATCTCGGGCCGGAGGGATGCTGTCGGTCGACCTGAGCGGCGCGGTCCACCCGCAGTGGCGCCGCCGCGGCATCGGAACCGCCCTGCTGCGCTGGCTCGACGCGCGGGCGCAGCAGCAGGTCGCGCGGGCGGCGCAATCGCTCGAGGGCGGCGGGTCGGAGGGTCGGCTCAAGGCGTACGTCGAAGAGCCCAACACCGACCACGCCACGATCCTCGCGGCGCAGGGGTACACGGCCGAGCGCTGGTTCTCGACGATGGAGCGCGACCTCGCCCAGCCCGTCACCGCCCTTCCGATGCCGGAGGGCATCTCTCTCGTGCCGTACGACCGGGCACGGGATGCCGACGCGCTCGCCGCGCGCAACGACGCCTTCCGAGACCATTGGGGAAGCCTGCCGTCGAACGAGGAGCGCTGGCAGCAGTTCGTCGGCGGCGACTTCTTCCGCCCCGACCTGTCCCGCATGGCCGTCACCGATGACGGGCAGATCGTCGCGTTCTGCCTCGCCTCGGTCAACGAGGAGGACTTCGCGGCGCTCGGGGCATCCCACGCCTACATCGACCTGATCGGCGTCGTCCGGTCGCACCGAAAGCAGGGGCTCGCACCGCTCGTCATCGCGGCCGCCCTCGAGGCGATCACGGCTGAGGGGCTGGAGCGTGCCGTGCTCGATGTCGACACCGACTCCCCCACCGGAGCCAACCGGCTTTACGAGGGGGTCGGGTTCGTCGCGACGCACCGGGTCGTCGCGATGGTGCGGCGGCTCTGAGGGCCATCGAGCTCTTGGCGGCGGTCAGCGGCCTCCGTCCGCGAACGGCCAGGCGACGGTCAGCCGCAGGTCTTCGTCGTCGCGGGGCGAGTTGTGCCAGATTTCCCGCGGCGGGCCGACCGGCGTGCCCCCGGCATCCGTGATCCATGCGTGCACCTCGTCGTAGAGCGCGAGGATCTCGGGGAAGTCGGTCTCGCGACCTTCGGCGTGGCGGAGCGCGAGCCGGCCGCCCGTCATCCGATAGCTGCGGACGCCGTCGGTTTCGTCGGTGAGCCCGTCGACGGGCAGCACGATCTCGAGCGGACCGTCGGATTCGTCGGTGACGGGGGCGTGGAAGACCCCGAACGGGTCGCCCGTCGGAGTGAGCCCGGCGCGTGCGGCGACCTGCCGGAGCCGGGTCGTCTCGGTGTGGATGATCTCGTCCATCTCGTGCGGCGCCATCCGGCGCATGACGCTGAGCACGGGCCGGTCGGCCTCGATCGTGGTCTCGACAGCGGACATGGGGGTCTCCTTCGTGAGATGCAGCCGCGCTCGGGCGAGCACGACGTCGTTTGCCTGCACGCGGCGGTGCATCGAGGCGACCGCGGCGTCGAGCAGGAAGACCGCGCCCGCGGGGTCGGCCTCGGCGCGGTCGAGGATCGCGGCGATCTGCTCGAGCGACAGGTCGGCCGAGCGCAGCAGCGCGATCAGCCATCCGGTCGGCACCTGATCGGCCGAGTAGTAGCGGTAGCCGCTCGCCTCGTCGACTCGACGCGGCGCCAGCAGCCCGCGCTCGGCGTAGATCCGCAGCGCCTTCGCGGACAGCAGCGTCTCTGCGCCGAACCGGCCGGCGGTCATCCACTCCTCGTGTTCTGTCACGTGCTCAGCCTCGGCCATGCCCCTGGGGCGAGGTCAAGCACCGATAGCTTGAGGCCTGGGGACCCCCTACTCCTCGTCGGCGGGCGCGGAGCAGTCGGAGGCGACGACGAAACGGGCCGTGCTGGTCGCTTCGATCAGCCGTCCGTCGAGCCAGTACCGTGCGGTGTACCCCGCTGATCGGTGGACCTCGCCGCCGCCGACAGGTGCCACGGCGAACAGCGCCGTGATGTCGGTTCCCGGATCGACCACCGTACCGCGGACGTCGATGCGTCGGTTCCAGACCTCCGGGTTCGGCGGGTAGGCATCGCTGCCGAGGCTCGTCGTGCCCTCGATCGGAACCAGGTAGCTCTCGCGGAGTTCGAGACCTTCGGGGTCGATCAGGTCGATCGAGTCCATGAGGACGGCAGCCCCGTTCGACGTCCGCACCACATCGCCGAAGGTGACCATCGCCGCGTCCGACTGGACACAGACTTCGTACCCGCCGCCGAGCGTCACAGGCGCCTCGCCCGCGCAGGCGGAGAGGCCGCCCGCGACAAGAACACACGTGAGTGCGGCGATCGGGGTTCGACGGGCCATGGCCTCACCCTGGCACAGCGGCGGTCGACGCGCATCCAGGCGCTGATGTCAGCCGATGCGGGTGCGGAGGGCCTCGGCATCCGTCTCACCGTCGACCAGCACCGCACGGGCGAGGTCACGGGCGTCCTCGACGTTCCAGAGCAGCACGCCGACGGGAGCGCCGGACTCGTCGCGGTAGTAGACGACCGTGCGGTCCGCGTCGAGGTCGACGACGAGGGGATCCTTCTCGGGATCGAGCGTGCCGACCGCCTCCCACCGGACGCCGAACACGGCCGAGTAGAAATACGGTGTGTGGGTGTACGGCAGGCGCTCCCCCGCCATCGAGCGGCCGACCGCGGCGCCCATCTCGTTCGCGTTGTCGACGTGCTCGACGCGTGTGCGGCCCAGGATCGGGTCGGGGTACGACGCGATGTCGCCCGCGGCCCAGATCGCGTCGTCGCTCGTGACGAGGTGCTCGTCGACGACGACGCCCTCATCGACGACGAGGCCCGCCTGCTCGGCGAGGTCGGTCACGGGGTCGACGCCGAGGCCGAGCACGACGATGTCCGCCGGCCGCTCGTCGCCGCCCTCGAGCACGACGTGCAGGCGGTTGCCCTCGGTCCGGACCTCTTCGACGCGCGCGTTCGGGCGGAGCTCGACCCCTCCGTCACGGAACAGCTGCTCGTAACGCCGGGCGAGCTCGGGCGGGAACGTGCCGTCGCCGAGGACCTCGGACGGGAACACCAGCTCGGTCTCGACGCCGTTCTGCACGAGCGCGGCCGCGATCTCCGCGCCGATGTAGCCGCCGCCGACCACAACGGCGCGACCGCCCTGCGCCGCGAGTTCGCGCAACCGTCGATAGTCGTCCGCCGAGCGGAAGAACAGCACGCGGTCGTCCTCCGGCGCCGGGATCTCGCGGGGCTTCGAGCCGGTCGCGAGCAGCAGGCGGCGGTAGCCGAGCTCGTGCCCTTCGCCGATCGAGACCGTCTTCGCTTCGCGATCGATGGACGTGACGAGCGTCTCGAGCCGCAGCTCGGCGCCGGTCGCCTCCTCGGTGCCGAGCGGAACCTGGTCCCACGTGAAGTCCGGGTCGGTCCAGAGCTTCTTCGACAGGGCCGGCCGCGTGTACGGCGGGTCGATGTCCGCGCTGAGGATCCCGATCGTCCCGTCCGGATCCAGTTCCCGGATGCCGCGCGCCGCCGCATCCGCCACCATTCCGCCGCCGACGATCAGATAGTCGTAGGTCCTCATCGCATCGCTCCGCTCGATTCGTTTGGGGCAACGGTAGGTGGGAGCGGTGGGATCGGCGGCGGGGTTGCGTGTGTGCGCGAGGGCGGTTAGGTGGGGGCGGGCGGTGCGCGGCAGGGCGGCAGGCGCGGCGGGGCGGTTAGGTGGCGCGGATTCGGAGATGTGCGTCGGATTCGGATCGCGTGGGGTTGTTGATCCGAATCCGGCGACTCCCTCCGATTCCGGCGCCTTCACCTTGAGTCGCGCTCGCCGTCGGGGGCGGACCGAGTCTTTTCCCGCTCTCGCGAAGAATGAGAGGACTCTCATTTTCGGGATGTCCACATCATGTGATCTGGGCCGGTTTTGGCGGGGTGGATGTCGGTGGTCGGTGGCAGAGTGCAGGTATGACGGATGCGGCGGAAACCCCCGGTGGCGAGGACTATCTCGCTGCTCTGGCGGGGGTCGTCGCGGATGCTGGTGACGTGGCCGTCGAGCTTGCGAGGGCGCAGGTCCGGGAGCTGCGGATGCTGGCTGCCGCCGGGCGTCTCGCCGAAGCGCAGATCGCGCAGCGCAATGGCCGCGTGCAGGTCCACGACATGGCGTTGCGGTCGATCGCGGCCGAGGTCGGCGGGGTCATGCGTGTCACCGATAGGACCGTGCAACGGCGCATCGGCGAGGCGCGAACGATGACTGAAGGCTTCCCCGCGACGGTCGAGGCATGGGAGCAAGGGCGGATCGTCCGCGGGCACGCGATCGCGATCGTCGAGACCGGGATGAGTCTGCCCGCAGAGATGTGGGCGGACTTCGAACAGGTCGCGATCACCCGATGCGAGCGCGACACCCCCAGCCGTGTGCGAGGCGAGCTGGAGATCCTCGCCCACCGGATGCACCCGCGCTCGTTCGCGGAACGGCACGAAGAAGCCGCCGCGACGCGATGCGTGCGGATCGTGCCGGGACGGGACGGGATGAGCGACGTGATCGCAACCGTCCCGACGGTGATCGCCGAGGGCATCCACGACCGGCTCACGCAGCAGGCGCGGGCGATCATCGACACCCGCGACGAGCGCGCCGCTGCGCGCAGAGGCATCGGTGTCGCGTTCGGGGCCGCAGTCACGCAGCGCGACAGCGACAGCGAGGACGAGGACGCTGGCGCAATCGTCGCCACTGACAACCGGTCCGCCGACCAGGTCCGGGCCGACGTGTTCGCCGACCTCCTCCTCGCGGGAACACCCGCCCTCGACGACACCCGCGACACCACCGCCGGACCCCTCGGTGCCATCCGCGCGCGTGTGCAGGTCCTCGTCCCCGCCTCAACACTCACCGGAGAAGACAACGGGCCGTGCGACCTCACCGGGCGCTCCCCCATCGACCCCGCGACCGCCCGAATCCTCGCGGGCGACACCGGGATGTGGGAACGGCTCTTCCACGACCCCACCACCGGGGTCACAGTGTCGACCGACTCGTACCGGGTCCCCTCCGGGATGCGACGGTTCCTGCAAGCCCGCGACCAGCACTGCCGGTTCCCCGGATGCCGCGTCGCAGCCATCCGCTGCGAGGTCGATCACACCCACGACTATGCGCTCGGCGGACGAACGGAACTCTCGAACCTGGCTCACCTGTGCCAACGACACCATTCGATGAAGCAGTTCACCGCGTGGAGGGTGCGACAACTGAAGGGTGGCGTCCTGGAATGGACTTCACCCCTCGGCAGGATCTACAGAGAAGACGCACCCACCCCGGCCGTCGCCTTCACCCCTGCCGCACCACCATCGCCACCACCCGCACCAGCGGAACCCGCACCTTTCTGATGTGACTATCGGGCGCGCCAAGACGCCGTGCGCGTACGAGCGCCAGTCGAGTGCCGCACCCTCAACGCCGGCGAGCCCGCACGCCCCCGAGCACCAGCAAGCTCCGCATCCTCCGACCCGCCACCGACCGGGCCGACCTACTCCGCGCCACGCCCCGCCGCCTTCTCCCACAGCACCGCCTGCTGCACCGTGTTCGCGGTCAGCTCCGCTGCTGCCAGCAACTCGGCCCGGCCCGCATGATCAGCATGTGCTTCATGGTTGTCTCCTGAGTGTCCGGGGGGACGCGATCTCGTCGAGAAATCCTTTCGCTCTAACGTGGAGGTGTGCGTGCCACCGCGAGTCCCCGACGAACCGTCGTCCTGATCGTCGCGCTCAGCCTCATCGCGGCGGCGATCCTCGCCTACGGTCTCCGCGTCGCCTGGCTCATGGTCCTCGCCGACGAAGGCGATGTGCCCCCGGCATCCGCCCTCGCCCTCCCGGCCGACGTCACCGTGTCATCGGACACGATCGGATGCGGCAGCGGCGGCTGCTCGCGCACGCTCACCCTCACCCCCGTCGACGGAAACACCCCCGAGGCACTCGCCAACGAGCTCGGGACCACTCCGCAGCTGCTCATCCCCGGCACCTTCTTCGACCCGCGCACCGTCTCGGCGTTCGGGACGGTCGGCGACGGCGAGCTCGTCGTCGTTCTCGACTACTCGTCGACGGAGTACGTGCCCTGACGGATCACTCGTCCGCGAGCACCGACCTGCGCGGCTCGACCACAGCCGCCACGATCGCCTCGATCGCGAACTCCGACGCGCGGCCGAGGTCCACCGCCGTCGGGTCGAGCAGCCACTGGATCTGCAGCCCGTCCATCACCGCGAGGATCGCGGCCGAGCCGTGCGCGATCGACCCCGGCTCGGTGATGCCGCGCTCCTGGCAGATGCGCTCGAACGCCTCGCGCAGATCCTTGCGCAGCACCGTGTACCGGTGCTCGAAGTACGACCGCCCGGGGTGGTCGTCGGTGACCGACTCCGCCGACAGCACCGCGTAGGCCTGCACGATCCCCGCCCGGCGCATGTTCATCATCGCGGTGTGCACGAGGTGGCGAAACAGCTCCATCCCGCCCGGGATCCGTCCGCCGTCCAGGTCGACGACATCCGTCTGATCACGGTGCTCGAGCACTTCGAGGAGCAGCTGATCCTTCGACCCGAAGTGATGCAGGATGCCGGCGTGCGTCATGCCGACCTGTTCGGCGATGTCCTGCAGGGTGCCGTTCGCGAAGCCCTTGGACCCGAAGATCTCCTGGGCCGCGTCGAGGATCTCCCGACGACGGACGAGCGTCGCCGGGCGCGACTTCGTCTGGTGCCGACTTTCGGCCATGATCCGCCTTCTTCTCCTCGCTGCGGATCAGATCTTACGCAGATCCCGGCGTCCGCATCATCCGAGGTTGTGAACTTACTTACTTGATTGTAAGTTTTCCCATGCAATCACACTCAGCGCCGAGTGGCACTCCTTCGGAGGTCTGTATGCGGCGCCGGGACCCACAGATGAAGGAGAAGCAATGAGGCTGAAGACCTCCCTCGCCGCCGCCGGTCTCACCGCGGCACTCATCCTCACCGGCTGCGCCGCCGGTGGCGGAGACACCAACGGCAACTCGGGCAACGGCACCGGAGCCGCGCTGACGATCGCCAAGCCCGACGGCGCGATCACCACCGAATCCCACAACCCGTACCTCGGCGACTCGGCGGGCTCGCGCTACGGCTACGCCAAGGTCATCTTCGAGCCCCTCGCCCTCGTCAACCCGACCGGCGACCTCGGCACCACGCCGTGGCTCGCGGAGACGGTCGAGTGGAACGACGACTACACGCAGCTCACCGTCACGCCCCGCAGCGGTGTCAAGTGGAGCGACGGCGAGGACTTCACCGCCGACGACATCGTCTTCACGTTCACCCAGTACCTCAGCGGCAAGCTCACCGACACCGGCGCCCTCGGCGTCACCGACGTGAAGGCCGACGGCGACACCGTCGTGCTCACCTTCGGCAGCTCGAAGTTCACGTCGCAGGGCCGTGTGCTCCACACCCCGATCGTTCCGGAGCACATCTGGAAGGACATCGAGGACCCCAACACCGACCCCCTCACCGATGAGGGCAAGCTCGTCGGCACCGGCCCGTACGTCATGTCGAACTGGTCGACGGAGTCCGTCTCGCTGAAGGCCAACCCGGACTACTGGGGCGGCGACCTGGCCGTGCCGCAGCTGAACTACGTCTCGTACGGCGACAACGCCGCCCTCACCACGGCCCTCGCGACCGGCGACGCCGACTGGGCGCAGGCCTTCATCCCGCAGGTCCAGGAGAGCTACCTCGACGCCGACCCCGACAACGTGTTCCTCGTCTCGCCCACCCCGGGCGCGGGCACGCTGTTCATGAACCTCCAGAAGAAGCCCTTCAACGACCCCGCCCTGCGCGAGGCGCTGGCGTGGACGATCGACCGGCAGGCATATGTCGACATCGCCCGCGAGGGTGCGAGCGAGGCGATCTGGAACAAGACCGGCCTGAGCTCGGTGCTCGAGAGCGAGATCATCGACGAGTATAAGGACGACAACTACTCGGTCGACGTCGACAAGGCCAAGGAGGTCCTCGAGGACGCCGGCTACACCTGGAACAGCGGTGCGCTGACCGACCCCGACGGTGAGCCCGTCGAGTTCTCGATCTCCGTCCCCGCCGGCTGGAGCGACTGGAACACCGAGCAGCAGCTCATCTCCGAGGAGCTCGACAAGGCGCTCGGCATCAAGGTGAACGTCGACCAGCCCGACTTCGGCGGCTGGGACGCCGGCAAGCAGGAGGGTGACTTCGACGCGATCATCCACTGGCTCGAGGACACCGGCAACGCGTACGGCCTGTACACGTCGACGATGGACCCGAAGTGGATCGTCGACGGCAAGGCGGCCTTCAACTTCGGTCGCTTCGACGACCCGAAGGTCACCGAGGCGCTGAACACCTACGCCAACGCCGCCTCCGACGAGGAGCGCGCCGAGGCCGGTGCCGTGCTGCAGAAGGCGTTCGTCGAGAACGTCCCCGCCATCCCGCTGGGCGCGCACCCGCTCCTCGGCGAGTTCAACACGCGCAACTACGTCGGCTGGCCGTCGGAGGACGACCAGTACGCCGCGGGTGACCCGACGCAGGCCGGTGTCGTTCAGATCCTGACGAAGCTGAAGCCCAAAGAGTAACCCGACCGAGTGACGGGGTGGATGCTGCTGGCCCGGCGGCATCCACCCCACCACCCCTGCCACCCTCACGAAAGCGAGCACGCACCGATGCGCGATTCGTTACTGTCCGTCGACGACTTCTCCGTCGTCTACGACGTCGACCCCCCGGTCGAAGCCGTCAAGAACGTCAGCCTCGACCTGCGCCGCGGCGAGATCCTCGGGCTCGCCGGCGAGAGCGGATGCGGCAAGACGACCCTCGCCTACGGTGTGCAGCGCCTGCTCAAGGCGCCCGCCGTCATCTCGAGCGGGTCCGTCACCTTCCGCGACGTGTCCGGCGAGGACATCGACGTCAACTCGCTCGACGCCGAGCAGATGCGCCGCTTCCGCTGGGACAAGATCTCCATGGTCTTCCAGGGCGCGATGAACGCCCTCAACCCCGTCGCGACGATCGGCTCCCAGCTCGCCGACGTCTTCGAGGTGCACCGCCCCGACATGAACCGCGCGGCGCGGCGCGAGGCCGTGGACGAGCTCCTCGAGATCGTCAAGGTCGGCGCCGCCCGCCGCCGCTCCTTCCCCCACGAACTCTCCGGCGGCATGCGCCAGCGCGTCATGATCGCGATGGCGCTCGCGCTCCGGCCGCAGCTGATGGTCATGGACGAGCCGACGACCGCGCTCGACGTCCTCGTCCAGCGCGAGATCCTCAAGCAGATCTCGCAGCTGCGCCACGAGTTCGGCTTCTCCGTCATCTTCATCACGCACGACCTGCCGCTGCTCCTGGAGATCAGCGACCGCATCGCCATCATGCGCGAGGGCGAGATCGTCGAGATCGACACCGCCGAGCGCATCTGGCGCAACCCGCAGCACGAGTACACCCGCACCCTGCTGTCCTCGTTCCCGCGCCTCACCGGTGAAAGGGGGGTCGTCGTCCGATGACCACACTCGAATTCGACGGCGTCACGAAGGTGTACCAGGTCCGTGGAGCCGGCCAGATGAAGGCCCTCGACGACGTGTCGTTCACCCTGACGTCCGGTCAGACGATCGGCCTCGTCGGCCAGTCCGGCAGCGGTAAGTCGACCATCGCCAAGATCCTCACGCAGCTCGAGACGCCCACGAGCGGCGAGGTCCGCCTCGACGGCGCCCCCATCCCCCGCCGGGGCAAGGGTCTGCGCGCGTACCGGCAGCAGCTGCGCATGGTGTTCCAGGACCCGTTCGCCTCGCTGAACCCGTACCACTCCATCCGTCACCACGTCGAGCGCCCGCTGCGCCTGGACGACGTGGTCCCGAAGCGCGAGGTCGAGGACGAGGTGCGCCGCCTGCTCGAGCGCGTGCGACTCGACCCCGACTCGGTCATCGACCGCCGCCCGCACGAGCTCTCGGGCGGGCAGCGGCAACGCGTCGCGATCGCCCGGGCCCTGGCATCCCGCCCCCGCCTGCTCGTCGCCGACGAGCCCGTCTCGATGCTCGACGTCTCGATCCGCATGGGCGTGCTGAACCTCCTCGCCGACCTGCAGCGCGAAGAGGGCCTCGGCGTGCTCTACATCACGCACGACCTCGCGACCGCGCGGCACTTCAGCGACGAGATCCTCGTCCTCAACCAGGGCCGCGTCGTCGAGAGCGGCACCGCGGACGACGTCATCCTGCGCCCGCAGAACCCCTACACGCAGGAGCTCCGCGCTGCCTCGCCCGACCCCGAGAGCCACTTCGCGTCGACTCCCGGCTTCTCCGGAGGTGCCCGATGACCGCCGTCGAACCCCAGCTGCCCGTCGAGACGTCCGACGCGCTCGAGGTCGGCACGACCGCCACGACCGCCGTCAAGGGACGCTCCCGCATCCCGTGGCGCTTCCTCGGCAGTCGCGCGCTGTTCTACCTGTTCACGCTGTGGGCCGCGATCACGATCAACTTCTTCCTGCCCCGGTTCATGAAGGGCGACGCGGTCGACCAGTACCTCGCCCGCAACCGCAACGTCACCCCCGAAGCGGCCGACGCCCTGCGCGCCCTGCTCGGCATCGACACCGACAAGTCCCTGTGGCAGCAGTACCTCGACTACTGGGGCCTCATGCTGCGCGGCGACCTCGGCGTCTCGCTGCTGCACGGCCTGCGCCCCGTCACCGAGGTCATCAGCCAGTCCCTGCCGTGGACCGTCGGTCTCGTCGGCTTCGCCACGATCGTCTCGTTCCTCATCGGCACGATCGGCGGCGCCATCATCGGCTGGCGTCGCGGCAGCCGCGCCGAGGTGATGATCCCGATCACGACGTTCCTCAGCACCATCCCGTACTTCTGGCTGGGCCTGCTCGCCATCGCGCTCTTCTCGGTCAACCTCAAGTGGTTCCCGATCGGCAAGGCCTACGGCGTCGGCTACTCGCCCGAGTTCACCCCCGAGTTCATCGGACAGGTGATCCATCACGGCACCCTGCCCGCCGTGACGATCATCATCGCCTCGCTCGGCGGCTGGATGCTCGGCATGCGCAACATGATGCTCACGGTCCTCGACGAGGACTACATCACGGTCGCGCAGGCTAAGGGGATGCCGAACTCGCGCGTCCTCTGGCGCTACGCCGCGCGCAACGCAGTGCTCCCCCAGATCCAGAGCTTCGCGCTGTCGATCGGCTTCATCGTCGGCGGCACGATCGTCATGGAGATGGTCTTCAGCTACCCCGGCGTCGGAAAACTTCTGCTGGATGCCACGAACGGCAAGGACTACGCGCTGATGCAGGGCGTCTTCCTGGTCATCACGCTGTCGGTGCTGGTGGCGAACATCCTCGCCGACATCGCCTACGCGTTCCTCGACCCGCGCACCCGCCAGACGGAGGCCTGACCATGACCACCACCGCCACCATCCGCATGGCCCGCACCGAGGACCCGACGCCCAACACGTTCTGGGCCCGCCTGGGGTCGGCGTTCGCGATGTTCCGCAACGCCAAGTCGATCACGGGGCTCGCCATCCTCGGCTTCTTCGTCCTCATCGCGATCTTCGCCGACGTCCTCGCTCCGTTCTCGCCCACCCAGGTCGACAACACGGCGCGGTTCCAGCCGCCGTCCGCCGAGCACTGGCTGGGCACCACCCACATCGGCGAGGACGTGCTCAGTCAGGTCATCCACGGCACGCGCGGCGTCATCGTCGTCGGCTTCCTCGCTGCGATCCTGGCCACCGTCATCGCCATCGTCGTGGGTGTCGTCTCGGGCTACGTCCGCGGGTGGAAGAGCGAGGGCCTCTCGGCGCTGACGAACGTGTTCCTCGTCATCCCGGGTCTGCCGCTCATCATCATCGTCGCCTCGATGTTCGAGGAGCCGCCGCTCGTCCTCATCGCCGCGGTCCTCGGGATCACCGGCTGGGCGTGGGGCGCCCGCGTCCTGCGCGCCCAGACGATGTCGCTGCGCAACCGCGACTTCATCCAGGCCGCCCGCGCCAACGGCGAGCCGCTGCGCCGCATCATCGCCGTCGAGATGCTCCCGAACCTCATGGCCCTCATCGCGGCGAGCTTCGTCGGCACCGTGACCGCCGCGATCCTCGGCCTCACGACGCTCTCGTACATCGGCGTCATCCCGGTCAACACCTACAACTGGGGCACGATCCTCAACTGGGCCAGCGCGCAGGGCGCGTTCCGGCAGAACCAGTGGTGGTGGTACCTGCCTCCGGGCCTGTGCATCGCCGCGATCGGCGTCGCGCTCTCGCTCATCAACTTCGGCATCGACGAGTACGTGAACCCGCGTCTGCGCTCGGCCGGCGAGCGCGCCCGCGCCATGAAGAAGAAGGGGCTCGACGTCAACGACGCCGTCACGGTCGTCCGCGCACCCGCCTCGACGCACCGCACCACCTCGAAGGACAGCACCGCATGACCGTCGTCGACCTGCCCACCGCCCCCTACCTCGACCCCGCACGGACCGTCGAGGAGCGGGTCGCCGACCTCCTCGGGCGCATGACGCTCCCCGAGAAGGTCGGGCAGATGATGCAGTTCGACGCCCGCGAGGACCTCGAGCACATCGTGCACGAACGCCACGCCGGCTCGATCCTGCACACGTCGCCCGAGAAGGTGCTCCGCGCTGCCGAGCTCACGGCGCAGACGCGCCTGCGGATCCCGCTGCTGGTGGCCGAGGACTGCATCCACGGACACTCCTTCTGGGAGGGGGCGACCATCTTCCCGACGCAGCTCGGGATGGCCTCGACGTGGGACGCCGAGCTCGTCGAGCGGGTCGCGAAGGCGACCGCCGCAGAGGTGGCGGCCACCGGCATCCACTGGACCTTCTCGCCCGTCCTCTGCATCGCGCGCGACCTGCGCTGGGGCCGTGTGAACGAGACGTTCGGCGAGGACCCGTTCCTCATCGGCGAGCTCGCCTCGGCGATGGTGCGCGGGTACCAGGGCGACGGCCTCGACGATCCCGACGCGATCCTCGCGACGGCGAAGCACTTCGCCGGGTACTCCGAGACCCAGGGCGGGCGCGACGCGAGCGAGGCCGACATCTCGCGCCGCAAGCTGCGCTCGTGGTTCCTGCCGCCGTTCGAACGCGTCGCGAAGGAGGGATGCCGCACCTTCATGCTCGGCTACCAAACCACCGACGGCGTGCCCATCACCGTCAACGACTGGCTGCTGAGCGACGTCCTCCGCGGCGAGTGGGGCTACACCGGCACCCTCATCACCGACTGGGACAACGTCGGCCGCATGGTGTGGGAGCAGAAGGTGCAGCCCGACTTCGTGCACGCCGCGGCGGCCGCCGTGAAGGCCGGCAACGACATGGTCATGACCACGCCGGGGTTCTTCTCCGGCGCGCTCGAGGCCGTCGAACGCGGGATGCTGACCGAGGCCGACATCGATCAGGCCGTCGCGCGCATCCTGTCGCTCAAGTTCCGCTTCGGTCTGTTCGAGAACCCCCGCCTGCCCGACCGCGAGCGCATCGCCGCGGTCGTCGCCCAGGGCGCGCACGCCGACCTCAACCTCGAGGTGACCCGCCGCTCGCTCGTGCTGCTGCGCAACGACGGCACCCTGCCGCTGGCCGCCGGCACCCGCCGGATCGCCGTCGTCGGCCCCCTCGCCGATGACGCGCAGACCCAGCTGGGCGACTGGGCGGGGTCCTCCGGACAGGTCGATTGGATGCCGGACGGCCACCCGCGTGCCCAGATCACGACGGTCCTCGACGGGCTGCGCGAGCGCTCGGGCGGGGCGGTCGAGTACGCGCGGGGCGCCGACATCCTGCGCCTGACCGACGACCCCGCCGGCACGTTCCCCGACGGGCAGCCGCGCCCGCCGATCGTCGTCCCGAGCGACCCCGACGAGGAGGGGATCGCCGAGGCGGTCGCCCTCGCCGAGCGCTCCGACGTCGTCGTCGCCGTCGTCGGCGACCGAATCGAGCTCGTCGGCGAGGGCCGGTCGACCGCGACCCTCGAGCTCATCGGCGGGCAGCGCGCACTCCTCGACGCCCTCGCGGCGACAGGCACGCCGCTCGTCGTCGTGCTCATGGCGTCGAAGCCGCTCATCCTGCCGGCGTCGGTGCGCGAGGCATCCGTCGTCTGGGTCGCGAACCCCGGCATGCAGGGCGGTCGCGCGATCGCCGAGTTGCTGCTCGGCGAGATCGAACCCGCCGGACGCCTGCCGATCTCGTTCGCCCGTCACGCCGGCCAGCAGCCGACGTACTACAACCAGATCCGCGGTCAGCACGGCGACCGCTACGCCGACCTCACCCAGGAACCGGCGTTCGCGTTCGGCGACGGCCTCTCGTACACGGCCGTCGAGTACGACGAGCCCGAGATCCTGACGCCCGTGGTCTCCGCCGGAGACACCGTCCGCGCCCGCGTGACCGTCCGCAACACCGGCACGCGCCCCGGGCACGAGGTCGTCCAGGTCTACGTGCGCGACACCGTGACCTCGGTCAGCTGGGCCGACAAGGAGCTGAAGACGTACCGCCACGTCGACCTCGCCGCGGGGGCTGCGGCGACGGTCAAGATCGAGCTGCCGGCGTCCGACTGCACGATCGTGGATGCGGCCGGCCGCCGCATCGTGGAACCCGGGGAGTTCGAACTCCTCATCGGGCCGTCGTCCCGCGACGAGGTGCTGCGGGCGGTCTCGTTCGAGATCCGCTGACACGACGGAACAGCGAGGGGCGGGTGCGTGGTGTCACCCGCCCCTCGCTCGCGTCCCGTGCCCCGCGCTTCAGCGGGAATCTGCGCTCCAGCGGACATTCGGCGTCGGTTCAACCGCTGGAACGCGGATTGCCGCCGTTACGACGAGCCGATCGCACCCCGGCGCCGCCGGGCGACCTACGTCAACCCCGTCATCGCGATGCCCTGCACGAAGTAGCGCTGCAGGAACAGGAACAGCAGCAGGATCGGCGTGACGACGAGGACCGACCCCGCCATCAGCAGCCCGTAGTACGTGCCGTTCGACCCCGACCGAGTAGAGCGACAGCGAGATCCCGACCTTCCTCGCCTACGGCCTCGAGAAGCGCCTGGACAAGCGGCGGAAGAACCCGATGTTCGGCAAGGGCGCGATCCGCGGCCTCGCCGCCCCCGAGGCCGCCGGCAACTCGACCACCGGGACGGCGATGGGCGCCCTGTTGGCGCTCGGCCTGCCGATCTCGGCGACCGCCGCGATCATGCTCGCCACCTGTACGCCGGCATCACGGTCTTCTGCGGCCTCGGGATCTACGCCTCGTCGGGCTCGACGTTCGACCTCGTGATGCTGCTCGGCATCGGCATCCTCGGCTTCCTCCTGCGGGCGCTCGACTTCCCGCTCGCGCCGCTCATCATCGGCATGGTCCTGGGGCCTCTCGCCGAGGCGAGCCTGCGGGATGCCGCGATGAGCGCCAACGGCGACTTCACCGTCCTCGTCCACGGCCCCATCTCGATCACGCTGTACGCGCTGCTGGCGGCCGTGCTGGTGTTCTCCATCCGCAGCAAGGTCGTCGCCCGGAAGCGGGCCGCGACGGCGGAGAAGGAGCTCGTCGACGCCTGACGCGGCATGACGAAGGCCCCGCGCGCTCGATGCGGCGGGGCCTTCGTCATGCGATCGTCAGGGCGTCGGCATCCCGCCGTTGACGTTGAGGGTCTCGCCGAGCACGTAGCTCGACTCCGGCGAGGCCAGGAAGACGTACGCCGGGGCGAGCTCGGCGGGCTGTCCCATGCGTCCGAGCGGGGTGTCCTCACCGAACTGCTCGAGCTTCTCGGGCGGCTGCCCGTCCGTCACCTGCAGCGGCGTCCAGATCGGTCCCGGAGCGACCGCGTTGACGCGGATGCCCTTGGGCGCGAGCTGCTGGGCGAGCGCCTTCGTGAACGCGTTGATCGTCGCCTTCGTCGAGGCGTAGTCGACGAGCGTCTCGGACGGCGAGTACGCCTGGATCGACGTCGTGTTGATGATCGTCGATCCCGCGGGGAGGTGGGGCACCGCTGCCTTCGTGATCCAGAACATCGCGTCGACGTTCGTCGTGAACGTGTGGTCGAACTGCTCGTCGGGGAGCTCCGTGATGTCCTCGCTGTAGATCTGCTTGCCGCCGTTGTTGACGAGGATGTCGAGACCGCCGAGGCCCTCGACCGTCTGCGCGACGAGGCCGACGCAGTACTCCTTGTCCTTGAGGTCGCCCGGCAGGGTCAGGACGGTGGCCCCGGCCTCGCGGAGGATGCCGGCGATCCGCTGCGCGTCCTCCTCCTCTTCGGGCAGGTACGACAGGGCGACGTCGGCGCCCTCGCGCGCGAACGCGATCGCCGTCGCCGCACCGATGCCCGAGTCGCCGCCGGTGATGAGGGCCTTGCGCCCCGTCAGCCGACCGGTGCCGCGGTAGGTGTCCTCGCCGAGGTCGGCCTGCGGAGCGAGGTCGGCGTCGAGGCCGGGCTCCTCCTGGTGGCCCTTGCGGGGTTCGATCTCGGAGTAGAGCTCCACCGGGTTCGTGAACGTGTACTGGTCGCGTGCCATCGTGCTCTCCTTCTTCTTGGTGGTGGTCAGGGGGTCGTCAGCGGCCGTCGGCGTCGTCGCCGACCAGCTCGCGGATCGTCAGGGCTGCGCGGATGAGCGCCAGGTGGCTGAGCGCCTGCGGCAGGTTGCCGAGGAACGCGCCGTCGTCGGGGTCGATCATCTCGGCGAACATGCCGACGTCGTTGCCCGAGGCGACGAGCTCGTTCATCGCGGCGATGCCTTCGTCGTGACGGCCGACGCACACGAGCGCGGCGGCGCGCCAGAAGCCGCACGCGACGAAGGTCGCCTCCTCGTCGCGCATGCCCGTGTAGCGGAAGAGGTGCGGGCCCTCGCCGAGCTCCCCCGAGAGCGCGTCGATCGTGCGCGACATCCGCTCACCGCGGTCGAAGCCGCTCAGCGAATGCAGCAGGACGGAGGCGTCGAGGTCGCGGCTGCCCTGGGCCATGACGTACGCGCCGCGGGACTCCGACCAGCCGTGCTCGTCGACCCAGTCGCGCACGAGCTCCGCCTCGGCCGCCCACCGCTCGCTGCTGCCCGGGATCTGCTCGAGCTCGGCGAGCCGCACTGCGTCGTTGAGCGCCTGCCAGCATCCCATCTTCGACGAGACGTAGTGCCGCTCCTCGGGCAGCTCCCACATGCCCGAGTCGGGGTTCCGCCACGAATCGCACACCTTGTCGGCGTACATCGACAGCATGCGTCCGGTCTGGACGTCGAGGGCGTTCCCCGCCTCGACGTAGGCCCGGCAGATCGCGAACAGGTCGCCGTAGACGCCCAGCTGCACCTGCTCGCGGGCGGGGTTTCCGGTCACGACGGGGCCGATCCCGCGCCACCCGGGCACGTCGTACTCGGTGACGTGGCCGTCGAGCTCGCCGTCGAGGGTGTACATGACGTGCAGCTCCGGCCCGTGCCGGCGGATCGTCCGCAGCAGCCACGAGATGGCGGCGTGCGTCTCTTCGCGCAGCCCGAACCCGACGAGGGCGTCGAGCGTGTACGCGAGGTCGCGCACCCAGGCGAGGCGGTAATCCCAGTTCTTGCCCCCGGCGAGGTTCTCGGGGAGCGACGTCGTCGCGGCCGCCGCGATCGCACCGGTCGGGCTGTGGATGAGGAGCTTGAGCATGAGCGCGCTCCGCTGCACGTCGGTCGCCCACGGACCGTCGTACGAGAACTCGCGCGACCAGGCGCGCCAGGCCTCGATGGTGCGGTCGATGCCGCGGTCGACGTTGTCGGGGTCCGGGAAGTGGATCGGCTCGTCATGCGTGCCGACGACGATGAGCAGGTGCCGGCTGCCCTTGGTGGCCGTGAAGCCGCCCGCGAGTCCCGTCGCGATGCCGTCGGCGGATGCCGCGGGTTCCGGCCCGTGGTCGCGGCCGGTCACGCCGATCGTCGTGAGTCCCGAACGCAGGATGCTGCGGCCGTTCGCCCGGTCGTGCCACGGCGCTGCCGTCTTCAGCGACGTGCCGGGCTGGACGCGCCAGCGGAACGCCACCACACCCTCCACCCCGTCGACGCGGCGGGCGAGCTCCGCCCACGGCAGCCGCCCCGCGACCCCCGTCACGAGCGCGTCGGTCACGTTTGCCGTGCCCGAGGCGGTGCGGAAGGTCGTCACGAGGACGTTGGTCCGCGGCAGGTAGCGGCGACGCACGTCGTACTCCTCCACCGGTTCGAGCTCGATGCACCCGCCGGCGTCGTCGTCGAGCAATCGCCCGAAGATCGGCAGGTCGTCGATGCCGGGCAGCGGCATCCAATCGATCTGACCGCGCAGCCCGATGAGCGCGACCGTTCGGCCGTCACCGATCGGCGCGTAGCTGCGCAGATCCTGACCGGGAGCGGCGTCGTCGTGAGGGGGCATGACCCGAGTCTTCCCGGGGCGCCGACCGAGCGGATGCCGGTTGACACCCCGCCGACGATGTGTGACGGCGCCGGGTCAGGCAGCCGCCTCGCGACGTTCGGCCAGTCCGTCGATGACCCCGCGGTAGGCGTCGAGCATGCGATCCGCGCCCAGTCGAGGGCGGGCGGCGAGGGCCGCGGCGCGGTAGTCCGGCCGGCGGGCGATGACCTTCGCCCAGGCGGCGGCGATCGCGTCGGGGTCGTGCGGCGTGACGAGCCCGATGCCCGCGACGACCTGCGCGGCGTCGCCGACCGCCGTCGTCACCGGGGTCGCCCCGCTCGCCGCTCCCTCGATGAGGCAGAGCGGCGACGCCTCGCCGAACGCGCTCGTGAGGGCCACGATGTCGGCCCCGCGGTACAGGCGCGGCATGTCGTCGCGGATGCCGAGACGATGGATCCGCTCGACGGGAGCACCCGCCTCGGCGATCGCAGCGGTGAGCGCGGGGTCGTCGACCGTCATGCCGGCGCCGCACAGGACGTACTGCGTGCGGGTGTCGCGCGCCGCGTGCGCGGCGACCGCCCGCAGGAACAGCCCGGGGTCCTTCATCGCGTCGAAACGCGCCGCGAACAGGACGACCGGCGCGGTCGGGGCGATCCCGAGGTGGGCGCGCAGCGGCATCCGCTCGTACGGCTTGGGGCGGTACCGCGTCAGGTCGATTCCGTTCGGGATCACGACGCGCTCGACGGACGGCGGCGTGTAGCGCGCGTAGGCGTCGCTCGTGGATTCCGCGCACGAGATGGTCGTCGTGAGCCGACCGGATGCCGCCAGCTCTCCCATCCAGCGCGCCGCGGCGCCCGAGTGCGTCGGGTCCGACCGGTGCAGGCACGCGGCGATCGGCACGTCGGGAAGGAGGCCGCGGGCCTCGAGGGCGAGGAGGAGGCCGAGCGGCTGCTCCTTGAGGGTGAGGATCACGTCGGCGCGCCGGACGGCCGCGGCGGCGACCTCGAGCTCCGCGTCGGTGAAGCTCTCGGGCTCGGGCGGCAGCGCGCCGGCCTCGCGTCCCAGGTCGGTGACGTCGACACCGGCGTCGCGCAGCCACCGGTACCGCGGGTCGTCGGCGATGTGCTGCACGGCGCCCTCGCGCCGGGCGCGCGACGCGATCGACAGCACGGCATGCTCGTGCGAACCGTCCCGGTGCAGCGCCGTCACGACGTTCGTGTGGAGCACGCGGGCGCCACCCGAGAAGAGGCCTTCGTACAGCGAGAGCACGCGGGGACCGGTCATCCCCCCATGCTGAGGCGGGGCCGCGCCGGCGCGATGAACCGCAGATGACCATCGCGTGAAGATCGCCGCAGGGGTCACCGTGCGGTGGTGACCGCCTCCCACGCCGCGTCCGAGAACAGGGTGATCCAGACGGCGAAGACGACCAGGCCGACGGCGGTCGCGACGAGCCAGCCCCAGAACGGAGCGAGCCCGCGCCCCGTCTCGCGGTGCACGACGAACGTACGACCCGCGACGTAGACGCCCAGGGTGGCGACGAAGGCGAGCGCCGCCCAGCCCCAGCCGAAGGGTGACGGGATGCCGCGACGCCGCAGCGCGCGATGGTCGAGGCGCGCGAACAGCACCGCGAGGGCGACGAGGACGAGATCGACGACGACCAGCAGGCTGAGACCGGCGACGATCCACCCCGCCGGTGTCAGCGCGCCCGACGCCTCACCGAACAGCCGCGCGACCGCCTCCATGTCGAGGAACGCCCCCGTGTAGAGCGGCAGGACGGATGCCGCGATCGCCGCCCAGATCCAGACGGTGCCGGCGCGCGCGGCGCCGGGTGCCGGGGCGGGCTCCGGGGCAGGGCGGGGAGCCGGGGCAGCGGCGGGCTCCGGGTCG